>CAYOLJ010000026.1:0-13444 GCA_964404805.1 uncultured Candidatus Peribacteria bacterium | reverse complement strand
TCGAAGATCTCCGTCACGAGCGGCCAGGATCTGCGGCAGGGTGAGCCTGTCGGCTTGAGCGGCGGTGCGGTGGGAGCGTATGGATCCGGACCCACCACCACAGGGCCGCACTTGCATTTTGAAGTCATTAAAGACGGAACGAATATCAATCCCAGGAACGCGCTGCCCTAAGCGGTTTCGTCCGGAAATGCTTTGACGAACTTTGCCTGAATCGGGATGATGGCCAGTCCGGTCAGGGATTTGTTCATTAACATGTTCCTCATTCGAGAAAGGAGGTCACCCATGGGTTACCTCGCTGTCTTGATTGCCTGCATACTCGCAGGTGTGGGTTACTACGGCTTCCGCCGCCGTTCGATCTGGGACAACATTGAAATGGGATGTTTCAATGGCTGTCTCGTGGTCAGTGGCGTCGGCATTGCTATTGGCGTGTGTGCTCTCGTGCTTCATCTTCAGTTGAATTATGGGGCACACGTTGCTGTGGGTCTAGGGAGCTTCTACGGCTCCTTTTTCTTCCTTCGGTTCTGCGACTACCTCGAAGGTCGCTGGAATCGTAAAAAGGAGGATGATCCCCCTTGATCGGAGGAGAAAGGCAACGTGTCTTTCTCCTTCTTTATAGTGCTCCGATAATCACAACGAACTCTCCTTTCTTTATAATGGATTGTGCAATTTCGGAAAGTCCAGTGACGGTTGTCGAGATGATCTCCTCGTGCATCTTGGTGAGTTCCCGTGCAATGACGATGCGGCGGTCGGGTTGCTCCTTCAGTGCTTCTGCGAGTTCTGTCAGAGTGCGCTCGATGCGGTGTACTGACTCATAGAAGACGATGGTCCGTTCCTCCTGCACAAGTGACTTCAACAGTGTCTGACGGCCTTTCTTGAGAGGCAGAAATCCCAGGTATATGAAACGGTTGATAGGGAGCCCCGAAGCGCTGAGTGCCGCCAAAAACGCCGCTGGTCCCGGTATGACTTCGATGGGGAGACTCTCACCGTGCACGCGGGAGACAAGGGCGTAGCCGGGGTCCGAAATGCCGGGGGTGCCGGCATCGCTCACGAGGACGAGGTGCTGGCCTTCGATGAGCCTTCTTACGAGGTCATCTACTTTTTTGGGGTTGCTGTATCCGTGGCAGCTAATGAGCTCCTTTCGCGGAATATCCAGTAATTTCAGGAGCTGGCCGGTCACCCGCGTGTCTTCACAGACGATGGCATCGCACGTCTTGAGTGTTTCGAGCGCGCGCAGGGTGATGTCACCCAGATTACCAATGGGGGTAGAAACAATGGAGAGCATCGAAGAGGAGAATACCATTCTTTTCGGTGGTTTTCTTCGTATTTTTGAGCAGATATCTTGCCGTCGAAGTTTTGGATTTACCACCTTTGTCCGGCGACAAAGGTGGTGCCAAAACGCCGGTGCGCCAATACCCACTCCGCCCGGCCCTGTGCCTTCTTGTTGGTTCCTCCAGGGATTCGGAACCAACTCGTCTGCGGCTTCGCGACAGGGCCTTCCACTTCACCCCCCGTGGCGCGCCACCCACCTGTACATTGTTTGTTGTTTGTTTTGTGTTTTTTTGCTTGTTTTGAATTTGGGGTATTTCTCCCTCGTTGGGACTTTTTTCCTTCCAGGAAATCTGTATCATCACTCCACACTTCAGCCCCTTGATTTTTCATGCCCAAGAAATCTGACAAACCAGCGGAACCCGAGCGCAACGAGCCGAAAGATAACGGAGAACAGGACACTCCCGAGGCCGCTTCTCCTGCAAACGGATTGCCTGTGCAGGACTTCACAAGTCTGGCCAACATCGGCAAGATTGTTCCGCGTCCGATCGTGCAAGAGATGGAGGCGAGCTATTTGGATTACGCCATGAGCGTGATCGTCGCACGCGCACTCCCCGATGCACGTGACGGCCTCAAACCCGTGCATCGGCGGATCCTGTACTCCATGTCGGAGCTGGGCCTGCGGTCCACAGCCAAGTTCCGCAAGTGCGCCCTCGTCGTCGGAGACGTGCTCGGAAAGTACCACCCCCACGGCGATAGCGCCGTGTACGAGGCTCTGGTCCGTATGGCGCAGGATTTCTCGATGCGTTACCCTATTATTCACGGACAGGGAAACTTCGGTTCCATCGATGGCGATGGTGCTGCTGCGATGCGCTACACCGAGGCAAAGATGGCCAAATTTGCCGATGAGATTTTGCAGGATATTGAAAAGCAGACAGTTGATTTCATGCCGAACTACGATGCGACGCGTAAGGAGCCGAAGGTCATGCCTGCCAAGTTGCCGCATCTGCTTCTCAATGGCACCGTGGGCATCGCCGTCGGTATGGCGACGAATATTCCGCCACACAATCTGGTGGAGCTTGTAGATGCCTCTATCCACCTACTCGAGCATCCCGATGCGACAGTGGAGGAACTACTCGAATTTGTGCAGGGGCCGGATTTTCCCACTGGTGGCATCGTCTACAACAAGGAGGCGATCAAGCAGGCGTACCTCACGGGTCGCGGGTCCATCGTGGTGCGTGCAAAGGCGCAGATTGAAGAGGTGAAGGGCCGCTACCTCATTCGCGTATCGGAGATTCCCTATCAGGTGAACAAATCTACGATGATCGAAAAGATGGCCCGTCTTGTACAAGATAAGGCCATCGACGGCATCTCTGACATTCGTGATGAGTCTGATCGCACGGGAATTCGCATCATCGTGGAGCTCAAGAAAGATAGTTATCCGCAGAAGGTTCTCAATCAGCTCTTCAAGCATACCGATCTGCAGACGAGCTTCGGCTACAACATGATTGCCCTCGACGGAGGGCTGCAGCCGCGACTCCTCAACCTGCAGGAAGCACTCGAGCTCTTCGTTGCACACCGTCGCGAGGTCGTGCGTCGTCGTGTGACGTTCGATCGCGATCGTGCCAGGGAGCGCGCACATATCCTTGAGGGATTGAGTCTGGCACTCAATGACATCGACAAGGTGATCCAGACGATCAAGAAGAGCGAGACGAAAGAGATGGCCAAAGAGAACCTGGTGAAGAAGTTCAAACTCTCCGAAATTCAGGCTGATGCTATTTTGCAGATGCGTCTGCAAACGCTGGCGGGCCTTGAGCGCAAGAAGATTGAAGATGAACTTGCCGAGAAGAAGAGATTCGTTGCCGAGTGCGAGGCGATTCTCAAAGATCCCAAGAAGATCGATAAGATCATCAAGACGGAGCTGCTCGAAATCAAAGAATTGTTTGGCGACGCGCGTCGCACGACAGTTGTGAATCACGATGTGGGCGATTTCTCGGCCAAAGACACAATCCCCAATGCTCCGATGATCGTTACGCTCACGCAGACGGGCTACGTGAAGCGCTTGAGCCCCATGCAGTTCCGTGCTCAGCAGCGCGGCGGCAAGGGGGTCAAAGGAATGACGACCAAGGAGGAAGATGAAGTACTGTCACTCCTGCATGTGATGAATCACGATGACCTGCTCTTCTTCACCAATACGGGGCGTGTCTTCAAGCTGCCTGCGTATGAGCTTCCGCAGGGGAGCAGGGTGGCCAAGGGTCAGGCGATTGTGAACCTGCTCCAGTTACAACCCGAGGAGCGCGTGACGGCGATTCTGCGTGCACAAATGGAGGGCAAGAAATTTCTCTTCATGGTCACGCGCGGTGGTACGGTGAAACGTACGGAGCTCGGCGAATTCGCCAACATCCGCCGGTCCGGGCTCATCGCGCAGAAGATGCCTTCGGGTGACGAGCTTCGATGGGTCGTCGAAACGGACGGCAAGAATGAAGTTATCCTGCTTACGCAGAAGGGGAAGGCAATTCGTTTCAAGGAGGATGATGTTCGTCACATGGGTCGCGCGGCTGCCGGTGTGCGCGGCATTAAACTCAGTTCGGGTGACCGGGTGGTGGAGGCAGCAGCAATCACCGATCCAAAAAAATCAAAGCTTCTCGTAGTGATGGAGAACGGTCTCGGCAAGATGACGCCTGTGGAGCAATACCGCTTCCAGGGTCGTGGAGGTACAGGCGTGAAGGCCGCGCAGCTCACAGCGAAGACGGGAGACATCGTAGGCGGATGTGTGCTTGAGGAGGGCGCAGAAGGGGACTTGTTGTGTTTGAGTAAGCAGGGCCAGGCCATTCGCATGGAGCTTAAAGATATCCCCTCTCTCGGTCGTGCCACGCAGGGCGTGATCATCATGCGTCTCAACGGACGAGACAAAGTTGCCACGGTAAGCGTGGTGATGTTCGACAAAGAGAGCCAAGAGGCAGTGCTCGCTGCAGCGGAGGAACAGCGCACAGAAGAGGTGGAGGCGATTGAGAAAGAGGTGAGACGAGTGAAGCGTGCTGCACGTGCTGCGAAGAGCTCATAGCCAGAAAAAGAGAAGAATTTTTGCACGTTCCTGGCTTGCCTCATAGATCGTTCCCGCTACACTCTCCCCACAATGAAGAAGGACACTCATCCGCAGGTATTCTCTGATGCCAAGGCCACGTGCACGGCCTGTAGTGCTGTGTTTCTCATTCCCTCCACTGTGAAGGAGGTGACGGTCGAAATCTGCCGGATGTGCCATCCTATCTACACAGGGAAGAAGCAGGGCGAGGCCCGCGGTGGTCGTATTGAGCGGTTCCGCAAGCGCATGGCGGCCGGTAAAGAAACAACGAAGCCCAAGGCGAAGAAGAAGTAAGACTTCATGCATTATGGGGATGGGAGGTGTT
This sequence comes from uncultured Candidatus Peribacteria bacterium, assembly GCA_964404805.1. Taxonomy (GTDB): domain Bacteria; phylum Patescibacteriota; class Gracilibacteria; order Peribacterales; family Peribacteraceae; genus Peribacter. Next base: position 8,771 of record CAYOLJ010000026.1, on the reverse strand, counting down.
TTTTGTGTGCCGTGGGACTACGAAAAGATGCGGTCCGTAAGTAGCACTCCCCTGTATCGAGTGCTATGCTCTCACCATGGACGCGCGACAGAGCAAGCTCCTCGTGGCGATCATTGATCAGTTCATCGAAACAGCGCTTCCGGTTGGGAGCAAACGGCTACTCGAGGCTGGTGAGTTTTGTTGTTCCTCAGCAACTCTCCGCAGCGAGATGTCACGTCTGGAAGACGAAGGATTTTTGCAGCAGCCACACGTGTCAGCCGGGCGCGTTCCCACGGCCAAGGGCTATCGCATGTACGTGCGTGACTACCTCGAGCCCTCTCGTCATGAAGGGGTTGTTCGTAAGCGTTTCGACACGCTCAAAGAACACTATTTCAAGCGCAAAGATCAGGAGCGTGTGTACGAGGCGGTATCGATGCTTGTCCATATGATGCCGAACGTGGCGTTTGCCAAGGTTCCTCACAAGTCGCTGGTGTACTACCTGGGCCTCAGTAACGTTCTGAGGCAGCCGGAATTTCAAGAGGATCCTAGCCTTGTCAGTGGAGTGGCCGAGGTGCTCGAAGAGCATTTAAGCGCCATCCTCGATCGCATCGAGGTTGATGGCAAGGTTCGTTACTACATCGGTGATGAGCATCTTCTGCCCCAGATTCCGAGTTGCAGCCTGATCGTCACAGAGTATGTTGTGCGAGGCCAGAAGGGAGTTATCGGCATTCTTGGCCCCATGCGCATGGACTACGCGTACAACACGGTTGCACTCGAGCTCGCCGTTGATCTTCTCCGTTCACACTAAACACTTTCATGTCGACTGTCCTCCTCAAGATTCGGCCAGCTCTCGAAAATGAACGAGGGCCCCTCTACGTCGAATCGATGATCGCAGCACTCCATTCTCTCAAAAGGCATACCGCGTCTGTGGAGCTTGAAATCGGTGTGGGGCGTGACCGCAAAATCGCACTCTTTGTCCGTGCCAACGAAGATACCGTCGGGTTGGTCGAGAGCCAGCTCTACGCGCAGTTCCCCGATATCGATATTGAGGAGGTCCGCGAAGATCCTTTCGTAACTTCAGAGGACGAAGAAGCCGTCTGCGCCGATCTCACTTTGCACACGCCTGAGATTTTTCCCATCAAACGTCATCCGCAGTTCGATGACATGCTCGCGAGGGTGAACATCGATCCGATTGCCGGTCTGACATCTGCCCTTGCGCGATATCCCTTTGCCGGAATGCGCGGGCACATTCAGATTGTTTTACGACCTCTGGGGGGGCGATACAGAACGCGATCGCTGTGCTTTCTCCCTCTACTTCAGAAAGGCCTTCCTTCGCTCTCGAGGCGCTATGCAAATTTCTTCACGCGCATCGTCCTCGCACGCGGGTGGCGGCGGTTTGTGTACTGGCCGCTCTCATTGTTCCTTGGCGGTTTTCGGGCCTCGCCCCTGCTCCGTAAAGTTCGCCTGACTTCTGTCGATCTTGTCGAACGATCACAGGAGGATGAAGAGCGGGAGGGGGAGCGGATTGCCGGTCGAACGCATGATCGCGAAGATGCGGTTTCGGGAGCGGTCGATAAGGTCAATCGACTCCTTTTCACCTGCAATGTGCGTGTGAGTGTCATTGCTCCGAAGAGCAAATCGCTCGAGGCGGGTCGCAAGGTCCGCGAGATTGTAGGAAGTTTTCGTCAGTTCTCATTGCCGCACAGTAATGAGTTTGCCGCGCTCCCTGAGCGCACATTCTCCACAATTCCCTTCGGGTTCACTGTACGGCCGTTCGTTCTCTCTGTCGAAGAAGTCGCCACCATGTGGCATATGCCCACGCTCTTGGTGCAAACGCCGAGTATCGATTGGGTGTTGAGCAAGAAGCTTGAACCGCCGGTCAATCTGCCGCTACCAGGGGTTTCAGATACTGTCGATGTGCTCACGGTGCTCGGCGAGTCGGTATATCGCGGCCAGCGATCCAAATTTGGTATTCGTCTCGATGACCGGCGTCGTCACGTGTACATCCTGGGTAAGACAGGCATGGGAAAATCCACGCTTCTTGAGAATATGATCTACTCCGACATCCAGGCAGGAAAAGGTGTGGGCATCATCGATCCACACGGTGATCTGGCTGAGATAATACCGCAGTTCGTGCCCAAACATCGCAGCAATGATGTGGTGATATTCGATCCGTCTGATCGGGATTCCCCCATTTCCTTCAATGTGCTCGATTGTCCCAACCCCGACCAGCGTGTGCTCGTGGCATCGGGTCTCATGAGCGTGTTCACCAAGCTGTGGCCGGGCATGTTCAGTGGCCGCATGGAGCATATTCTGCGCAATACACTGCTTGCGCTTCTCGAATTTCAGGGGTCCTCGATGCTCGGCATCATGCGTATGTTCGCGGATGACGTGTACCGCAAAAAAGTCGTCGCACGTGTCACGGATCCCATGGTGAAAAGCTTCTGGGAGCAGGAATACGCATCGTGGAATGACAAGTACCGCACCGAAGCAGTCGCAGCAATTCAGAATAAGGTTGGTCAGCTCCTCGCCACGCCACTCATTCGCAATATTGTTGGGCAGGTGAAGAATGGCCTCGATATCCGTCATGCCATGGATTCGGGCAAGATCGTCATCGTGAATTTGAGTAAAGGAAAACTGGGCGAAGATACTTCCGCTTTCCTTGGCTCGATGCTCGTGACCAAGTTCCAAATCGATGCCATGAGTCGTGCCGACATTCCCGAGTCGGAACGCAGGGATTTCTATCTCTACGTGGATGAGTTTCAGAATTTCGCCACCGAATCGTTTGCGTCCATTCTCTCAGAAGCGCGTAAGTACCGTCTCAATCTCACCATGGCCAATCAGTACGTGGCACAGCTTCTTATCGGCGAGGGCAAGACGACGCTTAAAGATGCAGTCTTCGGCAATGTGGGATCCATCGTGTGTTTCCAAGTGGGATCCGATGATGCCGAGGCACTGAGTCTGCAGTTCGAAGAGGCCGTGACGACCAAAGACATCCTCAGTCTGCCCAAATATCACGCTTACGTGCGTCTGATGATTGACGGTGTGCCGAGCAAGCCCTTCTCGGTCACCACGCTCCCGCCTCCGCACGCCGGGCACGATCTGCGGCGTCTCGAGATTCTGCGCAAACTCTCACGCGAGCGCTACACCGAAAAACGGGCAGTAGTTGAAGAAAAAATATTAAAGTGGGCCGCCAGCTCCTTCGAAGCTTCAGCACAGTCTAAAGCAGGAGAGAAAGCCAAAGAGAAGGAGGAAGAAGAGATGAAAAAAGCGAAGAAGAAGGGCATGAATCTCAAGAAATATCGCGCGTGGCGTGATCGCGAGATGTGGACCAACGAATTCAACATGTTGCGCAAGAAGCAGATTTTGGACGAGAAACTCACAGAAGAAGAAAAGAAGATATGGAAGGATCTGGAGAAAAAGCTCGAGGCGAGTGGGGGAGTACCACCCTTGAGTAAGGCATTGCAGGAGCTCGCGGAACGCAAAAAGGGTGCTGCGTGAAGAACTCATTTGTTGACGCATTTCTTTCCACTCGGTTCGTCGCGAAGCGACACAGACAATTCATCGTGAACCCCGCACTTGCTGCGGGGTGGAGCGATACCTCTTAGGGAAAAAGGGTGTCCATGAGGGAAAAAACCGCAGGTTTTGTCCCTCATGAATTAAAAAAAGACCGGAACGTATTCCGGCCTTTTTGTGTTGGTGTTCCCCTCGGGTGCTATCGGAAGCAAGTAGACTGCTTCGCGAGCGGGTGAGGGAGAAGGGCGAAGGGAGGAAACCTTCATCTTTCTGCCGTGCTGGGGTCCTTGTTTCTCCTCGTGACCGGCCGAGGTCCCCGTACCAGGATCTTTAGACCTCGCAAGTGCGGAGGGATCCATGGGGAGTAGAGGGGGTGCGTCCACCCGGCTCCTTGAAGCCGGCGGGCGACATTGCACAGCAGAGAGGATGGTAGTCACAGGGTGAGAGCCTCATATTCAGGAGCGAATCCTTGAACGAAGCGTATGTGTGTTATGCAGTGATCAACGATAAGCGAGGGGAGGACGTTCCTATGCCCATGCATTCCTTTGGAAGGATGGATAGGTGAATGGGAGGAACGCGGCACGCTTTTAGTGTGACCACCATTCTCTCTGCGCAGTATCTGTGGTGTGAAGGGGCGGGCTGTGCTCCGTCCCCGTACCATTCGATTGCATTACGGTACGGGGCGGAGCGTTTGTGTTTGTCTTTCTCTTGGTAGGAAGGAACACGAGGCCGCAGGCCTTGATTTGCTTGATTGGCAAATCCAGCCATTGTACCGCTCATGGACATTCAGGCAAATTCTTGAGATAGCCCTCCGGCCTTTTCTGTAGTGTTGATCACATAAATTGAACAACAAGAATTATCGATTCTTTGCTAATAAAAGCCAAGTTATACACAATTTATGCATGTACATTCCCTTTAACTTCCGGTGAGACAAGCAGGATGTACATTTCAGACTCCTTCGGGAGTCATGAGCTCAATGTGACTCTCGGTAAATCGCTTCAGGATTTCTTCTGTGATCTGCGTCATGACGACGCGACGTCGGCCGATAGGAGCAGGAAAGCACAGACGTAGCTCAATTACTCCGCCTGTTGTGACTTCTGCGTAGACACGGGGGGCGGGGGAAATCTGCGTGAAGTAGTACCCGCGCATCCGGCGATCCATCTGGCGCTGGGCCTGCGAAGCGAATTCTCCTGTTTCCTTCGCGAGGATTTCTTCGAGAATGCCTTTGGCCTGTTCGTATTGATCAGTTTTCTTGAGGCGGATAGGCATTTCGACATTCTCGAAATCTGATGTGCTGTGAAAATTCACGAGGGGATCGACCAGCATCTTCTGATTCGGAATGCGCACGAGCTTGCCCATGTGTCCCATGAGTTCGACATCCATTGTTCGTGACACGATGAGCGTGGTGTAGAGCATGCCTACGTCAATAACGTCCCCCACCAGAGCGCCGATAGCCACGCGTTGGCCGATGGAGATGGAATTCCTTAATCCGAACCATCCCGCAATCCCCTTGATCATATCTTGCATGACAATGATCAGTGCAGCGCCGATCACGGCAATAACCGTCGAGATTCCCGGATGCTCTGAATAGATGCGTTGAATGAACCAGAAGACGAGTGTCACGTAGACGACGAACGTGAAGACTTTTGTTGCTGTGTAGCGTATGCGTCGGTGACGGATGTGGTTGAGCAGCAGATTTCTGATGAGTCGTTCGGCCCAGAAGACGATGAAGAAGATGGCAAGGTAGGAGAGGATACTGAAGAGAACGCCGAGATCGCGCACCTGCTGCTCCTGCTTCAGTGTGTTGAGCCGATCCTCTTGTGCTTTCTGATAGGCCTGTAGAACGGCAAGACGCTCTTCGACAATCGCCTTCTTCGCCAGAAGCTCCGGGTAGGATTTGGTGAGCAGTATCTGGTCGGAGGGCAGCGATCCCGTTCCGCTTTTCTGAATTTGCTTGTAGTGAGATTCCTCTTTTTCCAGTAGTGAGAGGTCGGCCTTTCTCTCATCGATGCGCTGGTTGATGCTGCTTACAATCGATCGCTGCCGATCGAGCGCCAGTACAAGATCAGAAGGTTCGGCTTGGTCTTGCTCCAGATCTTTGATGGTTTTGGCGAATTCCTTCTCGAATTCGGCTCTGATCGCGGCCCGCTCATCGGTGATTCCCTTCTCAATCGGACTCGTTGCATCGGGTGTTTGCGCCTTGAGCAGGCTGGAGAAACGCCATTGCAGGCGTGGGACATCTCTCTGAATATCGCTCTGAGCAGCAATTGCCACATTCGCCAGAAACAAACCGGTAAACAGGAAGGCGAAGGACCAAGAACGGAAGTTGAAATGGAACATGCTGGAGCACTGTAGCACAGCGTACAAAAACTGTGAGAGATGAGCGGGATTTTTTACTCGCGCACTACTACGACCGTGACATGACCACTTCCTTTCCTGCGCTTTTCTCCACACTTGCCGGTCCGTTGGCGTCGGCCCAATGCTGAGGATCGATACCGGGGCAGGGGAAGGCCTGGCAGAGCTCTGAGATTTTGCCAGCAATGCGGTCTAAGGCTGCTTCGTCTTTAGCATTGGTCAGTACAGCATTGATCCAGTCGCCGATCTTACGCATTTCGGGTTCTTTCATCCCGCGTGAGGTCACGGAAGGTGTTCCGATGCGCACGCCGGAGGGATTCATGGGCGTCTGCGTGTCGAAGGGCACCAGATTACAGTTGGCTACCATACCGGCGCGATCGAGTGCTCTGGAGGCGTCGCGGCCCAGAATACCTTTACTCTTGAAGGTTTCGAAAAGGATCAAGTGGTTGTCAGTTCCACCGGTGATAAGGCGCAACCCGTGTGTGAGCAGCTGATCGGCGAGCGCCTGTGCGTTCTTTACAATCTGCGCGGCGTATTCTTTGAATGCCGGTTGCGTTGCCTCCTTGAAGGCGACAGCGATGGCCGCTGTAGTCTGATTGTGCGGTCCACCCTGCAGACCTGGCATGATTGCCTTGTCGATGGCTTGGGCGTACTGCGCCTTGCACACCATGAGTGCTCCACGCGGTCCGCGTAATGTCTTGTGCGACGTGGTGATGCCGGTATCGGCCATGGGGAAGGGGCTTGGATGTACTCCTCCCAGAATGAGCCCTGTAATATGCGAGATGTCGGCGTGGAAGATCGCTCCAACGTCGTCACAAATCTCGCGGAACCGTTGCCATTCGATGGTCCGCGGGTAGGCGGTGTAGCCGGCAACGATGAGTTTCGGCTTCACTTCTTTCGCCTGTTTCCAGATTTGGTCGTAGTTGAGCCGCTCCGTCTCTGGGTCCAATTCGTACGGTGCTGAGTGGTAGAGCTTGCCCGAGAAATTCACCTTCCACCCGTGCGTGAGGTGGCCACCCTGCGGAAGAGCAAGACCCATGATCACATCACCCGGCTGCAGAACAGCGTGATAGACAGCCATATTGGCCGGGCTCCCCGAGTACGGCTGCACGTTGGCGTGATCCATGTGAAATGCTGCCTTTGCCCGCTCGATGGCGAGCGACTCGATCTGATCGGTGATCTGTTGACCTTCGTAGTAGCGCTTGCCGGGGTACCCTTCAGAGTAGATGTTCGTCAGTACACTCCCCGATGCTTCCAGAACCGCGGAGGACGCGTAGTTTTCAGAGGGAATGAGGCGGATCTTTGACCACTGTCGTTGTTCCTCGGCGATGATGAGGTCGCGAATCTGTGGATCCGTCTTCGTAAGTGCAGGAAGGTATGTCATGGAAGGAGGGGTTAAGAGTGATGGCCTCTTCAGCCTACCACGCGTGGGTTTGCTGAAAAGCCCTCTGAACACAAAGGTTGTTATTTCTGTATCAGCGTGAATCCGCGTGGGGTGAACCCCTATCTACTGAGATGTTTGGGTTTTCATGGGAGCTTCCGTGGCGCTCCGATTCAGTATTCTTTCTACTTGATAGAGCAATCGCGGAGTAGGATGTTACCGAGTTTTCCTGAGTTGCGCCCCACCACAACAATTCGGGCCCCCTTTGATAGAGTAGCTGCTTGAGCTGCTTCCGATTTATCAATCATACACTGTACTGAGAAAATTGGATTATTTGTTTTGAGAGACACATATGGGGCATCAAGGATATCCTTGCCTACGCTTGCCACTATTCCGCTGACTTCCAGTAATTTTCCTTTATATTGATTGTCAGCGGCAATGGCATTTGCTTCATACGCTGCAAATAATTGTACGGCTGTGACAGCAATTGATGCTTCACTCGGTTTGTGTATTTGTTGGGATGGATAGTTTTGTCCGTTGTTAGCGCTGCCAATTACTCCCATTATCACGAAAAAACCGAATAAGCTCACAATGCCAGTCAGGATTGGATGACGGCGAACCCACGATCGTTGATCACTGCCGCACTTTGCACATTTTTTCGCATCAGCAGGAATTTCTGATTTGCACATACCACATATCTTTGTATCCATCACTTGGAGGGGAAATTGTTAAAGAAACTGTATATATGATTATCGATATAAACAAGGCAATGCCATTTGGGCTATGGAATGCCGATATCACTACACGGCTTTTGTTTTATCAATGAGTCCTCGTCCCGTGATCACTCCATCTACGGGGGCGTCGTGCTCCTCCATGGGGACGACGCTCACTATCTGGCAGTCGTATGCGACCCCGAAGTACTGCGATTGGTTGTTATTCGCACGATGCACGTTGATCCACCGGTCGTAGCCCCCGTTTCCGCGCCCGAGGCGGCCTCCTGCCTGATCAAATGCGCGTCCCGGAATCATGGCCACAATCGTCTCTGCAGGATCCAGTACTTCAGCATCCGCGGCCGGCTCAGGGATCCCAAACGAACTTACTTGAAGACGCGAGAGATCGTGCACGCGCCGCATGACGAGTGCGCTCCCGTCGAACGCTGGCAGATAGAGTGGCTGATTGCGCGTGAGCAGTTCTGCGAGGAGTGCGCGAATATCTGGTTCGGTTTGAAGAGGAAAGTACGCACACACCACTTTCTCTACTGGCAGTGTTTCCAGAATCCGGCGTTCAATGGAACGGCTCTGGGCAGCACGCTCCTGCGCATTCATGTGCTGGATGCGTTCGAGAATTGCTGTGCGGAGTTCCTCTTTCTGGTCAGAGAGATGAGGCATGGAAGAAGTATACTTTCATCATTACCTTTTGCGATGTTTCTTTTCCACCTTTGTCCGGCGACAAAGGTGGAGCCAAAGCGCCGGCGCGCCAATTCCCACTCCGCCCGGCCCTGTGCCTCCTCGCCGACTCCTACAGGGATTCGGAACCAACT
>CAYOLJ010000025.1:0-13577 GCA_964404805.1 uncultured Candidatus Peribacteria bacterium | reverse complement strand
GCAGGCCCCTCCCAGACCGCAAAAGCTTTACTCTTACGAGACCATCCGGTATTAGCCCACCTTTCGATGGGTTATCCCTGAGTCTGGGGCAGGTTCCAACGTGTTACTCAGCCGTTCGCCGTGGGTCTAAACCCACTCGACTTGCATGTGTTAGGCGCACCGCTAGCGTTCACTCTGAGCCAGGATCAAACTCTTCAAAAAGAAGAAATTTATTGACCTGGTTGTTCAAAGAAAAACAACTAGTTTCTAAATGTATTCCATGCATCGTCCCCGGGGACGGGGAGATGATGGAGAGTACTTCTCTACTCTGCGATGGTGTGAATGACCGAACCATGCCGGCCTTCACTTCGAGATTCTTGTGTGCGAAGGGGGGCTGCAAAATTTCTCGATTCCCGACGGAATCGGAGCCAAGCCATCATAGGAGAACACAAGATGCCGTCAAGGAGTTTTGGCACGTCTCTTGGAATATTTTCTCTTCAGGAGATTGTCACCCACGGTCGTCCCAGTATGTCGGCGGGGTGACCTTTGCCGGGAATGCCCTTATATGCCGGAGAATGGAAGATTTGCGCAAAAGGAGGGATGATGAAATTCCCCAGGATGAGGGTATCGATCACGAAGAATGCGTTCACACCACAGGGGTCAGTTGCGATCAGGGTGTAGCCCTTTTCTTTTCCGAGTTTCTCAAGCGCCCGCAGACTGGCACCCTGATAGTCCGACTTATCCCACAGGAAGGCGGGATCATACGGAACGGTGATGCTCGCATCGGGGCCCTTGTTTGCGTTGTACTCGATCACGACCACGCGCGGATGAAACTGCTCGATCGCTTTCCATATCCAGTAATCATTTCCGTCGATGTCGATGCTCAAGAGATCGAATTCCGTCGGTACGTTGTATTTTTTAAAGAGGTCTTCGATATTTTCTGCGGTAACGAACTCCTTCTTCACGCCATTTTCTTCGGGCCACGTACCTCCATCCATAAGGAGGCCGGTCCATCCTTTATGTTTCAGTAAGTAACGGCAGTTACATTGCAGGCCATCCTCCACACCGAACTCCACAAAGAAGCGGTTGGTCGTTCCAATCTTTGCGAAGATCGCGGCGATCATGCCATCTTCCCCGTTCTGGGAGTATTCACGTCGTTCGATGAAGGGCATGCGTCGAACAAAGCGAGAGAGATCACGGATGGGTTTCTTGGTCCAACAGAGCCACGTCAGTACGATGTGCGCCCGGAACCATCCTCGAAACCATGCCCATGATTTGCGCCAACGTTTTTGAATGCGAGAGAGAATGCTTAGCATGTGTTGCGTATGGTACTACGATAGCGCCGTGCGCGTCTGTGTACTGATGCCGTTTCTCGATGTCTTCAAGGGTGGCACCCACCTCCCGCTCTTTGCAGCTCTCCCGGATGTTCAATTTACCGTGCTCACGAGCAGAGTGCTGCCTCCCAATGCCGTGCTCCCTGCGAATGTGCGGGTCATCACGCTTGATGAGCGTCTCGGGTCCTACTACTACGGTTCCGCCGATTGGCGCTTTGCGCGCGCGGTGCTCAAGGCCTATCCGGTCGATCATTCTTTTTGGAAAGAATTCGATGTCCTCCATCTCAATCAGGCCATGGGTCCGCAATTCACGCGTCTCACGCAGACGGGTGTACCTGTGCTCTATGCCGTTCATCATCCCGTCACGGCAGATCGCGAGGTGGCATGCGCAGAAACTTCCGGTTTTCAGAAACTTGCATGGAGGGCGAAGTACTTCTTACTGGTTCGTTGGCAACGGTATCTCTGCCGCACGCTCCCGCAAGTCATGACGGTGTCGCGGACAGTGCAAAAAAGACTGTCGAACGACTACGACATTCCGTCTGAAAAAATTACCATCGTGCCCAATGGAGTAGATGGAGAACGATTTGCATCCGCTGCCGATAGTGAACCGGAGTTCGATGTGATTGCGATTGGATCGTTTATCCATCCTCGCAAAGGGTTTCGCTATCTGCTCGATACTTACGCAGCACTCACAAAAGGAGGTGCTCGCATTGCCGATGTAGGAAAGCGTTCACCCCAACAACGTGCGGAACTTGAGAAAATCCCAGGGGTCACAATCTGCGGCACAGTGAGCGATACAGAGGTCACGTCTCTCATCCAGCGCTCTGCTGTTCTTGTTTCCACTTCGCTCTACGAGGGATTCGGCCTTTCGCTCATCGAGGCGCTCGCCTGCGGGCGACCGGCATTCGCCTTCGATGCGGGGGCGGTGCGCGAAGTGCTCTCACCCATAGATCCTTCTCTCGTTGTTCCACTTCGTGACAGCGGTGTTCTCGTGCAACAGGTGCAGGAGTTTCTCGTCCTTCCTTCTGAAGAGCGACAGAAGCGCGGAGCGCGCTATCGTGAAGAGGTTATGAGGCGGTATTCACTCGACCATTCGGCCGAGATACTCGGGACTCTCTACCAGTCTATTCTCAGGGAGAGAGGGTCAGAGGCTTGACAAAATACAATTTTTCATTAGAATAATCGTCCATGAATTCTGGTGGTTCAGATCGGCCGCAGGTGACGTTTTATGGAAATGATCAGGGGGCGAATAACGTGCTGGACTGCGTGCAGACGGTGGCAGCCGAGACGTTTGCCGTTCAACGAATTCCCGGTCTCAATGTTCCTATTGCGCGTGAAGCTGTTGAACAGGCGAGAAAAAGTGCCGCCGTGGTTTTGGGATTATCCACTGGGCGCCCTGAGGCCGCCTTTGCACGGGAACTTCTGGCGCAGAATTCCTCTCTCTCAGGGCGCCTCATCTTTGTTGAAGATTTTCCTGGAACAGCTGCTACAGAACCGCAGGCGATGCAAGACATCGCTCCGGCTGCAACGGCGTGTACGATCTTGCCTGATTCCGACGAAGAACTGCAGCGTTTTGGGTACGGAGGTAATCAGACAGTGGGAGCACCTGATCACTGGGCACGGATCCTTGAAAATATGCATTGCGGAAGAGAACTGCGTCAGAGTGGCGAGTTACAGATGCGCAAGCGCGGCCAAGACGAGTGCGTTCCCGTCGATCCGGATACCAAAATCATTTATGTGTCGGGATTCTATGATCCGCAGGCCGAATACAATCTTCTTGCTCACCTTCTTAAGGGAGTGTCGTATTGCGGCGGGAAGTCCCTCGTTCATTTTCGCGCACATCCGGGTGAGAAGAATCGTCCCGAACTGCAAGAAGGCATTACACGAAGAGAGGATCTTCTCGCAGGCAAGTGGGAAATCGCCAATGAAGATGTGGCACAGGCCGGGCGTGATTCAGATGCACGACTCGCCGGAGTTGCCGATGCGATCGTCATCCATCCCGGCGCGACTATTGTCCACCTTGCAGTCACCTTTTGCAAAAATATTGTTGCGATTCTGGAGCTTGCGTCACCAAGCGATTGGGCGACCGGGTACGACTTCAGACTTGCGGAACACAATACACATCTCATTGAACATGTGAGCGATTGTCGTGCGGCTCTTCGTGATCTTTTTGAGAATGGATCAGGCGCGCAGAGGACCTTGGCAGAGAAGCAGGCCAAATGTGCCATTCCCTTTGATCCGCATGAGCCGATGGGTTTCGGAAAGAAAGTGATGGAAGTGATGAGGAAGGTGGTTCGCATGTGATTTTCCTGCAAACGATTCTTGTTGTTCTCTTAGGCTTCCGGTAGCTTTGAGGAGATGCCAAAGAGCGAACGCACGAATGTGGGGAAGGTTCTTACTCTCCTGAAGGGGATTCACATTCACCCTGCTTATTTACTGATTCCGCTTACGTTTAGCCTGCTCTCGGCTGCATTCGAGGGCGTGAGTATGGGGCTGCTGATCCCCATCCTCAACGGGTTCCTCAACAAGAGTTTTTCCTTCGCTACAGAGATACCGATTCTCGGCAATCTCATCAGCATGCTACCGCCGACATTCCTCGCGAATGATCGTTTGCTCTTCGTTATTTTTCTCGGCGGTTTTATCGTTGTGTATGTACTCAAGAATGCTCTGCGCTTTCTCGCAAATGCCACGATGGGGTACTTTTCGGAGCGCTGTCTCCATCATCTGCGCAAGACGCTCTTTGCGAAGTATTTAAGCTTCGGCAAGCTCTTTTTCGACACCACAAATGTGGGTCATCACTCCACGTTGCTCCTGCAATTTTCGCAGAATGCCCTCTATCCCCTGTCGGCGATGGATGGATTTACGGGAGCTCTCCTCTCACTCGTCGTTTATTTGATCATCCTCGTTGGAATTTCATGGAAGCTCACGCTCATTGCGTTGCCACTCTTCGTCATTCTTCATCTGGCGATCAAATTCATGATCACGCATATCAAGCGCCTCTCGCGTGCCATCGCAGCCCAGGGGAGCGCGCTTGGCAAAAAATCCATCGAGATCCTCTCGACGATCTCTCTCGTAAAGTCCTATCAGACGGAACAAAAGGAACAGGAAAATTACAAGTACATCAGCAATCAAAAGGCATCGCTCGATTTTCGTGTGCGGCTGCTCCTTGGGATGATCCTGCCGCTGCAGGAAATCGTCACGCTCCTTGTGGTGTCGGCGATCATGATGGGGTCGTTCTACGTTTTCGGACGTGAACAGATCGCCTCGGCTCCTTCGCTACTGGTGTATTTCTACATCGTCATCAATGCATCGAGTAAGTTCGGCACCGTATCGGGCTTTCGCGGTTTAATCGCGAATGCCAGCGGACCGCTGGATGCTGTACTCGAAATCTTCAACGAAGAAGGAAAGTATTTTGTACGGGGGGGAGCCACAACGTTCCCTGGCCTTCAGCATTCTATTAATTTCAAGAATCTGACGTTCAGCTACTTCGACGATCGACAGGTGCTGCAGGGTGTCTCTTTCGATGTTCAGAAGGGCAAAATGACAGCTATTGTCGGGCCCACGGGGGGAGGCAAATCTACGCTCATCAGCCTGCTCATGCGGTACTACGACTGTCCTCCCAGCACACTGTTTATTGATGGTACCGATATTCGCGAGTTCACCCTCGAATCCTATCTGGGTCGCGTGGCCCTCGTGAGCCAGGAAACGCTCCTCCTGCACGATACGCTCCGCTATAACATCACCTATGGCCTGCATGATGTGTCGGAAGAGCGTCTGCAGGAGGCACTGAAGCGCGCACGTTTGCAGGATTTCATCGGTAAGCTCCCGCAAGGGCTCGATACGCTCATCGGTGATCGCGGCGTGAGGCTTTCGGGCGGCGAGAAGCAGCGTGTTTCGATTGCCCGAGCACTTCTTAAAAATGCAGAGATCCTCATCTTGGACGAAGCAACCAGCTCTCTTGATAGCAGGACGGAGGCGCTCATCCAGGAGGCGATCGACGATGCCGTTTCGGGCAGAACTTCCATCGTCATCGCGCACCGCTTAAGTACGATCAAGCATGCCGACAAGATCATCGTTGTTGATGAAGGGCGCATTGCGGAGCAGGGAATGCTGCAGGAACTTTTAGAGAAGGAGGGAGCATTCTTCGCTCTGTGGGAGCAGCAGAGGTTTTAACCATGCGGAAGACTGATTTTCTTGAGGGCTTACCTTGTTGCTGAGGATGATTCGCGCCATACTTTTTTCGATGCAGAAACCCATTCGTGCGATCGTGGGGCGGTTCTCCGCTGACTTCTCTGTCCGGATCATGGAACGGGTGCTCGTACAGCATCCCTTTGAGTTTTGCGGCATTATTTCGAGCGGAGTTCAGCCGAGGTACTTCCAGGCGATTCCATCGCAGCATCAACAGTGGTTTGCCTCGAGTCAGGTCAGAGGCTGTGAGTATCCCGGCGTTCAGTGGCAGGAGCTTTTGCCGCTTGATGAGGAGTTGATCGAGAGCATGCGGGAGTGCGAGGCGATTTTTATGGAGATGGTGTCGCGTCTGGAATGGAAGAAAAGCGTCCCATACGACACGCGCAAGCAGTGGTACTTCCGCCACCTCCGTTTCTGGAACGATTACCTCAAGCGTCATCGCATCAACCTGTATCTCTCGGCGTGGGTTCCGCACGAGATTCCCGACATCGTCATCTACTATCTCTGCAAGCTCAGGAATATCCCAGTGGTGTATTTCGCCATCTCCTCCATTCGCGATACTTCCTTCATCGAACATGATTGGGAGGAGGGCAACAGACAGACGAAGAAACGGTATACAGAACTCCTTGCACGCTATGCAGGCATCACCGATCCGATCACCATTCCGCTTCACGAGCGATTCGAGCAGCCGTATCGGGCGCTCACTCACAGCGCCGGCCAAACGCCGCCCATTGAGGAACAGGAGGTGTATGTGCCATTCAAAACAATCGCCTATCGGTTACTTTTGCATAAGCCATTCTCTTTTCTTCGCTACGCACTGCTCTATCTTTCGCCCTCGGGCATCAGACGCGCCACTGGCGCATGGAAACGGTGGCGGGTGAGGCGGCGCGCGCGCGCCTTCTACGACGCACATGCCACTGAGCCCGATTTGAGCCGCTCCTTCGTCTACATGCCGCTCCATTTTCAACCGGAAGCAACTACCGTGCCGCAGGCGGGAGGGTATGCGGACCAGTTACTGGTGGCACAGATGCTCAATGCGTACTTACCGGATGGTGTCCTGATCTATGTGAAGGAACACCCGCGACCGAGTGCGACGCAGAAACGCGGCATCGAATTCTACAAAAAGTTCGTCGATCTCCCGAAGGTGCGATTCATGCCAAGATCATTCAATACATTCGTCCTGCGCGAGCATTGCAGGGCTACGGTCACTTCTGCGGGCACCGCTGGATTCGAGGGTTTGTTGCGGGGCAAGCCGGTCTTGCTCTTCGGTCATTGCTACTACCAGTATGCTCCGGGGGCGTACCGCATTCATACCTGCGAGGATTGCCGTGAGGCGATCCGTGCGGTGTTCGACGAAGGCCGAGCGCCCACTTCTCTGGAGTGCAGGTTGTACCTGAAGGCTCTGGAGGAAACATGCATCTACGGCGTGACGGATCCGTTCTGCTACAACGTGTCGCGCCTCACCGAAGAGGAGAACGCATTGTCCTGCAGCAGAGCGATCATGGAGGAGCTGAGTACGTGCTTTGGTGTTGCGGCTTAAATAGTGGGTAATCCACTGACGACGGAGCGGATTTTTTGCTCGATGAGTGCACCGACCAGCTCAGATTTCTCCTTCTGCGTGTATTCCTCGAAAGGGCTATCGGGTGGGCCGGGGAAGGGTGTAGCGCATTCCTCAATGGCCTTCAGGAACATACGCACATCACGCACAGAATGTGATTCCTTTTGGCTCATTATTTCTTGAATAGCACGCTTGCAATCTTCAGCCGTACGAATGCAGTGAATACCAGGAGCATACTGATGGGGAAAATGGCCGAACATCAGCACCGGTTTTAAGCGCATCATGGCTTCGAAACCTACGGTGCCTGTACCGGTGGCAACTGCAAGGCAGCGATCCACCAATTGATACGTGTCCGTATCTCTCGGGATGAAAGTGACGGAGGGCAGGACAAGAAGGGATTGGTAGAATTGTTCGCTGCGGCAGCGTTCTCCCTGTGCCGGATGTTCCTTCACGTAGATATTGATCTCTGGGGGGAGACAGACTGCGAGAAGTTGCACGATGCGTTCCTGCTCCACGTATGCCCCCGAAAGAGGAAGTGTAGTGGCTTCGGGTTGGTAGTGCAGTGCGATGTAGACGAAGGGCTTATCGAGATCAGGTATACGGACATGCTGGTCATAGAAAGAGATCGCTTTGTGTTGTTTGAACTTTCGTGCCCAGAATTGCGGGGAAAAGACGGAGACGAGAAACCGTCGCGGGTCGCGTTTGAGGATCTTGATTGCCTGCCTCCACCAGCGAGAGGCGAAGCTCTGCGGCTTCAGCTTCACACTCTTCGGCTTGTACCACGGGGCCGGTTGCTTGTTACGGAAGAGTTCAAAGTATGCTTCGTAATTCTTCGAGAGCTCCACAGGCTTTCTGGAATCTGCATATTCCTTGCGGATCTTCTCCAATGCGTTCTGTAATTCAGGAGCGGGATCTTCCCAATCTGCAACGACAAACACAGTGTCGATGGTATACACACGTGCCAAATAGAGCACAGGAATATTTTTCATTTTACACAAGCCATAGAGCACGTAGTCGTAACACTGGTGTGGCTCATGGTTCATCACAACCAGATCGATTTTTTTGGATTCGAGCATGTGGTTCCAGTACCGCAGGTTTGCATAGTAGATTCTCTTACGTTCGGCATAGGGAACGTCATCCGACACGAGAAAATTTTTCATCTTATCTGCATAGCGATCCACCATATCCATGAACACTGCTTCGTAGTGTCGCATGTTTTCGATGATCGCTTCGTCAAGCGGAGCGCATGCGCTCAGATCTGCATCGCTATAGCATCCTTCCCGGAAGGGGGCCGCCAATAACCAAATGTATTCCTTGGCATCAAGGAGGGGGGCTCCTTCCTTCTCATCGCATACCGAGACACAGGTGCCCAGGGGAATATTTTTGAATGCACGTTCGAGCACATACTTCTTATCCAGTGCCCCACCGTCAAAAGCCTTCAAGATGACATTCAGTTTCTCCATCGGCCTTGATCATACCAAACGGCCCCTACCATTCAATCTTCTTTGGCGCCGTTCTTTGTTTCGACCAAGTCCCACAAGAGGGGCGTTCCTCGCTTGATGGCGCTCTTGGCGCGCTGCTTCAGAATATTCGGTAGTTCTTTGGGTGGCAGACCGTTGGCGGGACGGATGGAGCGAATGTTTTTTTCCGTGAAGGTTTCTCCTTTCGCAACATTCTCGACGACGTAGAGTGATCTGCGAAACTTCTTGCTCGTTTTTTCCTTTTCACTCGGTTCGTACGACACCGTGCCAAGTGCGTGTTCTGTTATATGTACGGCATCCACCATGGCGCGGAATTCCTTTGGCTCCAGCGAGAAGGCAGTGTCGGGTCCCGGTTCCTTTCTTGAAAGGCAGAAGTGTTTTTCGATGACGCAAGCACCCAATGCCACTGCGGCTATGGGAATAGTGAGTTCGAGTGAGTGATCCGAGAGGCCGACAGGAACCTTGAAGCGTTCGCGCATATCCGGAATCGTGTGCAGATTCATCTCTTCCGCTTGGGCGGGGTAGGCACTCGTGCACTTCAACAAAATAATCTGGTCATTGCCGGCATCCCGTGCGCATTCCACTGCTTCCTGAATCTCCTGCTCGCTCGCCATCCCCGTCGAAATGATCATCGGTTTCCCTGTGCGTGCCACGCAGGTAATGAGTGGCAGATCAATAATCTCAAATGAGGAGATCTTGTACGCGGGAACATCCATTTTTTCAAGGAACGCGACGGCGGTGGTATCAAATGGGCTCGAGAAGCAGTCGAGACCGATTTTTTGCGCCTCCGCTTTGAGTTTCGGCTGCCACTCCCATGGAGTAGAAGCTTCGCCATACAGTTCATGAAGTGTTTTTCCTTCCCACATCGTCCCTTTGATTCTGAATTCTTCGCGGTCACTCTCAATCGTCATTGTATCGGCCGTGTAGGTTTGCAGCTTCACGGCATCTGCCCCCGATTCTTTCATGGCGTGGATCGTCTCGATGGCACGATCGAAATTTCCTCCATGGTTCGCTGAGAGTTCCGCGATGATGTAGGCGGGGTGGCCAGAACCGATTGTCTTTCCGTTAATTGTGACAGCGCCGTTCATTGTATTTCTCGAATCAATTCGAATGCCTCTGCCGCCTTTAGTCCCGCCATACTGCCCCAGTAGTGCGCGTGTGCGCGAAGGGACTCCGCCGAACGTGGATGGGGGAATATTCGGCTCTCGCCTTCATAGAGTGCCATTGCTTCAATTTTCTGGTCGAGCGATCCAGAAATATCCATGAAGAAGTTCGGATGGAAAGCTGGTGCAAATTTTCCAAATGACCATTCTGTAGAAGAGGGTACCTCGTAAGCGTAAACGCGTTTTATCCCCGATGATTCCATGGGTCGCGTGGCGGTGAGTACGGCGCGGAAGGTGCGCTCATGGTCGATGTTCAGGTCTCCACCGTGCTGAGTGAACACCGTCTCTGGTTTGAGTTCTTCTATTTTTTCTTCAATCACTTTCACGATGTCGAGCAGGGGAACAGTATCGAAGCGGTTATCGGGAAAAGCGGCAATCGTCACACTCGTAGCACCAAGCATTTCCCCCGCTGCCTGGGCCTGCTTGTGGAGTTTCTCTTTTTCTTCCGCAGGAGCCTCACTCGCGTCGGCGTAGCGTGCCGTAAAGCCCTCTCCGAGGATGAGTACGTGCACGGCATTCTTTTCCTGAGCCATGCGGGCAATGGCCCCTCCGCAGCCGAGGACTTCATCATCCGGATGGGCGGCAACAACGAGAATTGTCATGGCAGAAGGGTGGAAAGATCCTCCTCCGCCAAGGTTTTGGAGGACGAGGGGGTCATTGTCACATGTGCGTCGAGATGGTCATCATAGAGGACAGCATTGCCGAATTCATAGCGGAATCCTCCGGATTCGAGGAAAGCAGGAGGGTAACCTTCGCCATCCAGCATACGGATATAATCATACAGTGCCTGACGTGAGAGGCCTTCAGGAATACGACTTTGTTCGGGAGTTCGACGCTCGAAGATCACAGGTTCTCCCTTTTGTTCATAGGGTACTGGTTCTTCGCGAATGATACGCTCGATCATGCGTGCGGCCAGCGCACTTGAACGGGTAAGAATTTCCTGTGCCGTACCTTCAAGGTACATGTCCTCCTTAAGATAGATGGGGCCCGCATCGAGCGCATCCGTCATGCGCAGAGCCGATAGTTTAGTTTCCGTGAGTCCACGGAGAATGAGATTCTGCAGAGGGCTCCCGCCGCGACCGAATGGTACGTCGGCCATATGGAAGTTGATGCATTCGAAGGCTGTGAAGATTTCGGATGGCACTTTCCATGACCAGTGGAGAAAAAAGACGAAGCGTGGCTGGATTTTTTTTAAGAACGCTGCGGTCAGCCCTTCCTTTTTCTCAATAAAGTGCCAGTTGCCGGAGAGTTTGGAGATTTTCTTATCGAAGATCTCTCGATTCCACGATTTACAGCCGCAGACGACGTAGGCTGATGTACTCATGAGTGCTTATAGGTGAAATGATAAACCTCCTGCTCGTGCATGTGTTCCTTTTTCTGTTCCACAAATCCTGCCTTGAGAAAGACATTGCGCGAGGCGAGATTGGCTTCCTTGATGAAAGAGTGCACGGTCTGTGCATCACTGGACCCAAAGAATGCGCGAAGTCCTTCTGTAATCAGAACTGTGCCATATCCCTTTCCTCGCAAAGCGGGCGCGAGGTGCACATCGACTTCCGCTTCATTATCTTCACGGATGTCGAAACGGATCTGCCCGACCGGCGTGTTCTCTTCGTTGAGTGCGATGTACATGCGGCAATGTTCATCCTGCAGTTTTCGTTTCAGCCACTGCTTGTGTTTGTCCCAGGGGATGACATCCGTCGAAAACGAAACAGCTCGAACTACGGGGTCATTCGCCCATTCCCAGAGCAGACGACTATCCTCTTGCGTAACTGGCCGTAGATGGAGGGTGGCAGACATTGGGTTTAATGAGAGGCGAGCAGAGCAGAAAGCACGCGTGAAGATCCTTGTCCATCGATGAGTGCACGGCTATTGCGGGTATATGTTGCTCTCCTCGTGCGATCTAGAGCGATGGCGCGAATGCGCTGAGCGATCTCGGCTGGTGTGTGGACGAATGGATCCCCCAAAAGATCGGCGACTTGTCGTGCCTTAAGATCATCGCCAACCATTTGCTGATTCTGTGCGAGCACACAGAGAATGGTGGGGATACCCAGAAATGCGAGTTCATATGCGGTCGTTCCGCTTGCGGCGATCGCGAGATCCGCTTGTGCCATAAGTGCGGGCATTTCTGTAGTATCGACAACGATATGCATGTTTCCCGAAGCAGCATTGATTTCGGGCAGGTGCAGGTTTGCTCCTCCAACGACAACAGTTACCTCAAGTGGAATATCTTCGATGAGCTTCAGTGCCTCCGTGATTCGCAGGGTGGCATTGCGCGGGTCACCTCCACCTAGTGTGAGCAAGACGTAGGTCGTGACGGCAGGAGCCTCTTCTTTTTGGGGAACGGTCAGGAATTCACGGCGCAGCATGGTGTACGGAGAGCCTAAGAGTAGTTGTGCAGACGATGGGCGTTCCACGTACCAGTCGGTGTGGCGTGGGGCGTAGGAATTTTGGTTGAGAATCAGGTTTGCCTTGTACGGAGCACCATGTCCGTAGTCATCCACAAAAAGAAACGGGACTTTGCCCTTTCGAATGACTTCTTGATAGGCACCGTTGAATTGGTAGCCGTCCACGATAATCCAATCAACAGCCTGCTTCCGGGCAATTTCCACGCTTTCCGTTGCATCTTCTTTACTTCCAGGCTGTGCAACAATATTCACAACGTTACATCCTTCTTCTTGTAGTCGATGTTCCATCGCAGATGCACCCGGCGCCATGGCGAAGACACAAGAGTGCCCGGCCGTGCGTGCGGCTTGTGCTAGAGCTATGCAGCGCATCACGTGCCCCAAGCCGATGGCTGTGCTTGCATCAGTACGAAAGAGGAAATTCATGGACGTGTGTAGTAAGAAAGAACCTTCTCAATGGCGGCAATGACGTCCTCTGCATCACCATCCGTCATCGATGCAAATAGTGGGAGTGAGATGATGCGTTCGAATGCGTGCTCGACCACCGGGCAGAGCCCTGCTTTAGTGCCAAATCTTTTTTGATGGAAAGGATGAAGATGTACAGGAATATAGTGCACATTTACTCCGATGTTCTCCGCACGTAGCGCCTGATAGATCTCATCGCGATCTGCGGAGAGATGATTGAGATCGAGCTGGACAACGTAGAGGTGAAAGGCATGCTCTCTGTGAGGACGAATGGTGAGTGGGGTGAGACCTTTCATTATTGAAAATGCATTGGAATATCGTTTGGCCAGTTCCTGCCTTCGCGTGGTCCATGTGTGAATTTTTTTCATTTGGCTTAACCCCAGCGCGCACTGGATATCCGTTAGGCGGTAGTTATAGCCCATGTCAGTTACCTCGTAGCGCCAAGAGTTTTTCTCCTGTCGCTCACGGTGATCGGTTGCTATGCAATGATTGCGAAAACGGCGCATGCGCTCAGCAACGTCTGCACGATTTGTAGTGATCATGCCTCCCTCGCCTGTAGTGATCGGTTTCACTGGATGAAAACTGAAGATGCTGCAATCTGCTAGGGATCCCACTGGGCGATCGTGGAAGGAGCCTCCGAGTGCATGGCAGGCGTCGGCCACAAGGGCAATATGATGTTTATCTGCCAAAGATTGTAATTGTTCGTAGTCACACGGTTGTCCCGCATAGTCTACGGCGATAATTGCTTTAGTTTTTTTGGTGATACAGGCTTCAACTTTTTTGGAATCTATAAGGAGGGTGTCCTCTTCGCAATCTGCAAAAATAGGAATTGCCCCCATGAAGGCCGCAGCATTTGCCGTCGCGGCGAAGGTCATAGGTGGTACGATCACCTCGTCCCCTGGTTGGATTCCTATGCCATAGAGTGCGGCATGCAGTGCCGCCGTCCCATTGCTCACAGCAATTGCCTCCTTACTCTGTGTGAATGTCGCAAATGCGTTCTCAAATGC
>CAYOLJ010000024.1:0-13887 GCA_964404805.1 uncultured Candidatus Peribacteria bacterium | reverse complement strand
TGTATCAGCAACTGCTTCAGGCTTTGTTTGGCGAGTGTGGGGCTCGATAGGAGGTCACGGTACGGCTCCAGTTCTTCATCGGTGGGGGCCGGCCGGCGCTTGGGAGGGGGGGGCTTGACAGGAGTAACATTCTCTGGTGTCGGAGAAGTTGTAGTCGGCTCTGCAGAGGGCGGAGCTGGCTGTTCCTTTGTCTGCGGTGTTGGGAATTCTTCGGGAAAAGTATCTGGTTGAAAGAGAGGCGGCAGTGTCGGTTGTGCTTCCGGTTCCGGAGCAGGTTCGACCGGAGCAGGATTCTCCTCTGCAGCAGCGGGAGGTACAGGTTGCGGTTGATTGAGTTCAGGTGCATCAGCGGGGAGTGTCTTCCTTACGGCAACAGTCGGTTTGTCATCCGTGGCAGAGGGTTTGGTCATATGGAGGAGTGCACCAGCTGCCGCGGCAACTCCACCTGCGGCGGCAATGATCCACGGGTGGCGCTTGATCCCTGCCTTGATTCTTGAGAGTGGCTGGCTCAATTTGCTCTCAGATCGCTTAACGACTGTGGGTGCCACTGTGGCGAGTGTAGCGTGCGTCGCCGCGGCTGTATCGGCAACATGCTGTCCATTACCATTTCCGTTGCCCACGCGGCGAAGCTTCGCGTCGTATCTCACGCGCATTTTTTCTGATGTGAGACAGTTTTCTGCAGCGCTGACCTCTGCGAGAATGTGGTTGGCAGCATGGGTATGCGAACCACTCAAATGTTGCTGCAGTACTGTTTTTCGGGATTGTACGGCAGCGGCAATTGTCTCTGCATCAGCGTCGGTGGGTACACCAAGGAGTTCATAGTACGAACATGGTCGATGTTCTTTTGGAATGTCGAGCCACTCCAAATACGGGTCAAAGCCATCCCCGTGCTCGGAACGACCGTGCGCCCCATCTGTCGGATGATGCATGGTGGCCATAAGGGTACAGTTTCCAGAAGAAGAATCGATTTGTCAAGTTTACTAAACACTTGCACGAAACTGGGAAATTGCCGAGGAATTCAGCCCTTGCTAGGATAGTAAAACAGTATGTAATAGTAGAGAAAATAACAGATATTTCTCTTTCCGTTGTCCTGCCCTGCTTCAATAAAGAAGCGCAAATAGCAATGGTACAAGAAGTATTCTCGAAGATCTTGCTCATTGATCTTTACTGCGTAGAGATGCGAGTTATTTTGAGGAGAGTGGAGTAGCTGAGAATGTGTAGAGAGTGAGGGCGTATCCATGATTTTCGTATTCTTTCGCGGAAAGGAGTTTGTATTTGGCAGAAAGGAAGTCGAGATTATTTTTATTTTTAAAATTAGGGAATGCAACAAAGTATAGATGATCATCAGTCTTTTTGTTTTTTATTTCTATCTGTTTTAAATCAGGAGTGCCAAGCATGGCAACATATGGTTTTTTCGGGCTGAACATTTCTGCAAGTATTCCAGTCATGCCGTTGGCATGAGAAGTGTCATCGTCCGGGAACCAGAAATTACTAGTTCCGAGATTGCCCACCAAGAACCAGGAATATTTGCTTGGAATGTCATCACGAATTTTCTTCATCACATAATAAAAGTTGGTGAATTCCAAATTGTATACGAAGGAATCACGAGAAAATGGAGTCCATTTGTTCATTCGAAGTATTGGGTGCTGACCAAAATCGAGTGTTCCGGCAATGCTTTTTGAAAGGGGATCAATGGTTATTACATTTGAAATAGCACAAAGCAAAATGGTTAAGAAGAGGAGAATCAGTCGCAATGACTGGCTTCGAAACAATGACGTGATTGCAATAAAAAACATGATTATGAGAACCGGCAAAGTTATAAGCACATAGCGAGGATCGTTGAGAATCATGACTCTCGATGAGAGATAGGTCGTAAATAGCAATAAAAGGAATAAGAATATAACCTCATTCGATTGATAAATGATCGATCTCTTGAAGATAAGTGCAACAAAAAAAATTAATACAAATGTGGTCATAATCCAATGAAAGTTCAGTACGTAAATGTCAAATAGAGCACTGGTAATTTCTGGATGCAAAGGATTAATTTTTAAAAGCTGCTCGGTGAGGGAGGCATATGGCGGAGTCCACCAAAGAGGTCTTCCAGAAACAAACAATGTCAGAAGGTACAAGGATAGAAGCAACAATGGGCCAAAAAGTGGAATCATCTTTTTCAACTCTATCAACCGCAATTTCCAGTTTTTTCTTATTGTTGAGACGAGCAAATAAAGTGCTGCTGTGCCGAAAAACAGGGGAACTCCGGTTTCTTTAGTGAATACCATGGCAGTAGCGAATAGTGCGGCTATCCAATATTTTTTTCTCAAAAGAAAATAGAGATAGGGAACAAAAAAACACACAAGCCCAAAATCGAGATTGATATGGAACGCGTGTGCCAGATAGACGGGAGAAAAAGCAAATTGCACACTGGCCAAAAGTGCTTCCCATTGGTAGATATCGGGCTTGATAAATGTGAGGATTTTAAAAAGTGCTATGGCTGAGATGACGATGAGGGCAACATTGGTGAGATAGATCAGGAGGAGATTGTTGGGTGATATCCACTGTGATGCGCTTAGCAGTAAGGCATATGCCAAAGAGCTATGTTCGTAACAACGAAAATTCAATAAGTTGAACTGGGGAGCGCTAACGGCTGGAACGATGCAGCGAAAATAATAGAGTTGCCCATCCCAAATAGGCACTAAGTCGTGGAATGCGAACGCAATTGCTATAAGAGTAATTCCGACAATAGACAGAATAATCGTTGGCATGAGAAGTGACTGGTGCTGTTGTGCTGTTTCAGGAGCAATCCTTCCTTTGGGGATGAGAGCGTTATTCTGCTGTGCCGGAAAGGAAACAGGTTTTTCCATTACTATTTCTTATTGTACAGCATTTCCAATGCCAATTTTTAAAGATGTGCTTTCGACATATGGAGAAACTCCTTCTCGTCGATCCCACCGCGTATAGAAACTTGCTTTGGTCTTGCGCTGTGCCGATAATACAGGCGTGCAGGCTTATCCGTCCACAGCAGGCCTCAAGAATACTGCAATGGGAAGGATCGTCAAAACAGGCGCGTTGATTATTGTGATTGTCATGACCGTTCTTGTATGGCAATTCGCAGTGATGTATACGCATATACAGAAGCCATTGGTGGACGAACCCACCTATGCAAATCGCATTTATCAAATTCTGCAGGGAGAACAGTTTTTCGATCGGGCAATACCTGCATCTCCAGCGTATATGCTCATCATTGCCGGGATGGTCTACTTGGAAGGGAAGATTCATGCTGTCCTCCCATGGTTTCCTGTGATCGATGGGCAATCCATTTCCCTCTTGCGTGCCAATTCCCTGATTCTGAGTTTTGCCTGTGTGATTCTGTTTTTCCTCGTCGCAAACGCCGTAGTTATTCCGGGTAGTTCAGCGCTGCGAATATTGCAGTTTCTCTTCTTCCCGATTCTCTTTCCATTTTTTCCTCTCGTTTACACAGATGTCACCTCACTCCTGTTCATTCTCATTGCGATTGCATTGATGGCGAAGAAGCATTATCACTGGGCTGGCCTTGCCGCGTGCATTGCCGTTGTCATCCGACAGACTGCCATTGTCTGGTTGGTTTTTCTTGCGTTATTGGTCCTGATTTCTGTCTACGAGAACCTGCCGGCATCGTCTTCATGGGCACAGTCGGGACAGCGGCAGCCGTGGCGATTTTATGTACAGAAAATCCGTTCTCATTGGGAATCTTTTCTTCGTCCTATCTCTACGTATGTATTGGGATGTATAGCATGTATCGTTTTTGTGTTCTTGAATGGGAGTGTGGCACTGGGTGATGCCGCTAAGCATCCTTTTCCTTACTTCGGTACGGGAAATATTTTCTACTTCCTCTTTCTCGCGTTTTTTTTGTTTCTGCCACTTTGCATTCGGAGAGCGAGAGATGTGTTGCTTCTCTGCCGCCAGGGGAGAGTGCAGGTGTTCCTGATTATTCTATTCCTGGTGTATTGGCTGACATTTCATGTATCACATCCCTACAATCTTGCACCGGTAGTGCAGGAATTTTGGCGAAATTTCGATACCATGACTTTCCTCCGCACAGGACATGTTCCGAACATCGGAGGGCACAGTTCGTATTACCTTCGGAATAATATTCTTGTGTACTTCGATACGAATTCCATCCGTAAACTTTTTTTCTTTTTACCGGCGGCTTATGCCGCAGTATTCCTCATCTCCACTCCACTACAGAAATCTATTTATCGCCTCTTGTATGTTTTCACGATTCTCGTGCTTCTTCCTTCGTGGCTCATAGAAACAAGATATTCTTTTGTCCCTTTCACATTGTTTTTGCTTTGGAGGGTTCAGGAATCGAGAAAAATGGAAATACTTCTTTTGCTCTACTGGGTGGGTGGCAGCTTGTTTCTTTTCCATGGCATAGCAGCGAATAATTTCTTTCTCTAAGCGAATTGTGCTCGCTGTTCTCATTCCTTCGCATCGCCCGATTTACCGCTTCAGAAGAGCGAGAAATGACTTCTCATTCAGCAGTGAAATGTTCAGCTTTCGGGCATCGTCCTCCTTACTCCCGGGGTCTGAACCCACGAGCACGTAATCAGTTTTTTTGCTCACCGAGGAACTCACTTTTCCTCCACGCTCCTTAATGAGCGTCTTGGCCTGTTCACGACTGAGAGTGGGCAGTGTACCCGTGAGGACGAATGTCTTGCCCGCGAAAATTTGCGGGGCATGGCTACCCTCCGACTGCAGGGCAAGCAGACCTGCTTGGTCGAACTTGTGTAGGAGCGCGCGATGATCCTCCTCGTCGATCCACTCCTTCACCGATGCAGCGACCACCGGCCCGATGCCGTCGATCTCGGCCAACTTCTCAGCTTCCATCTCTTGCAGTGTCTGACGAATGCTTTCCATCGTGATGCCGTGGAGTTTCACCTTTTTACTCTCTGATCCGAAGAGCGACGTCTGTGGCCTCGTTGTTTCTTCCACGATCACTTCCTTCTTCTGTACGGGCCAGTGAATGCGCTGTGCCATGATCTCGGCGATCTCGCGCCCCACATGACGGATACCGAGCGAAAAGAGGAATCGCTCAAGGGGGATGTGCTTCGCTTTTTCGATGGAGGTCATCAAGTTCGTTGTCTTTTTCTCTTTGAAGAGCGGAAGCCCCATCAGATCCTCCACTGCGAGCGTAAAGATATCTGCCGGATCGGTAATGAGTCCCTCTGCGAGCAGAGCCTCCACAGTCTCTTTGCCGAGCCCCTCAATATTCATGGCGTGTCGTGATGCAAAATGCTCGATACGCTCCTGACGCGAGGCTGCACATTTTTCGTTCGGACAACGGTGTACCACTTCGCCTTCCGGCCGCTCCAATGTTGTCTCACAGCTGGGACAGTGCGCGGGGTAATGAAACGGCTTCGTGCTGTGGGGGCGCAGGTTCTTCAAGACTTCCACGACTTCTGGAATGATGTCACCGGCCTTCTGGATCACGACAGTGTCACCGATGCGCACATCGAGACGCTCGATCTCATCGGCATTGTGCAGCGTTGCCCGTGCAACGGTGGACCCCGATACGAGCGTGGGAGTGAGGTGCGCGACGGGCGTGATGGCGCCGGTACGGCCTACCTGCAGTTGGATATCCAGAATGCGCGTCGTCTTCTGTTCTGCGGGGAACTTGTAGGCGCGCGCCCAGCGCGGTGCTTTGGCGGTGGAACCCAGATCGCGTTGCACCTTGCGGTCATTCACTTTAATGACGATGCCGTCGATATCGAAAGGGAGTGCATCACGTTTCTTCTGCCATCCGTCAAAAACTTTCTGAATGGCATCGACAGTGGTACACACCGTAAATTCCTGATGCGCGGGGAATCCATTTGTGAGCAGAAATTCCATGAGCTCTTTTTGGGTTTTGATACCGAGCGCATCAGCACCCTGTGTATCGAGGGCATAGCAGAAAATCTGCAAGTCCCGCTCCGCGGTCACCTGAGGATCGAGCTGGCGCACGCTGCCTGCTGCGGCGTTGCGGGGATTGGCGAATTTCTCCTCGTCTGATAGATCCTTGTTGAGATGCTTGAGCGCCGCTTTGGTCATATACACCTCGCCGGAGATTTCGAGATGCTTCGGCAGTTGCTTCGATTCCCTCGCCGAAAAACTCAGGGGCAGCGCCTCGATCGTCCGTACGGTGTGCGTGACATCTTCTCCTTCGATGCCGTTCCCTCGTGTGAGGGCGCGACGCAGATGGTACGTACCTTGTTTGAGCTCATACGTGAGTGAGATGTTGAGCCCGTCGATCTTGAGTTCCACGATGCACGCAAAACGTTCGTCTGCTTTTCCCAGTGCGCGGCGCATCTGATCCATCCAGTCGTCGACCTCTTCGCGACTGAACGCATCCTGTAACGATTCTTTGGGCGAAAGGTGCCGCACCTTGGGCAACCGGCCATCGAGGGGTGCACCCACGCGTTGGGTGGTGGAATCGGGGGTGACGAGGTCGGAGTGCTCCTTCTCGAGCGCAATGAGTTCCTGTTTGAGGGCGTCGCGTACATCCTCGCTTGTCTGGGGTTTATTCTCGATGAAGTAGGCGCGATTGAGACGCCAGATCTCCTCCTTGAGCTTGCCGATGCGGGCCGCGGCAGCACGTTTGTCCATGAGTGCATTGTACGAGAGGTTCGTGAACTTGTAGAGGTTGGTAGGCAGAGAATGCGAGATGAGACAGGACAGAAAAATCAACAATATACAAATAAAAGAGAATCATCATTCCTGTCAATTGCATTCCATTTTGGAAGAGTGAAGATGCCGCCGATAGGTAATGCACCTCCTCATTTGTTCCTCTTTTGTATGATGATGATTGATGACATTCTTGCCACACTCGAAAAGATCGATCAACAGATCGTGCGGCTTGTCGCTGATCGGCGTGAGCTTGTGGCACAGATGCCGGGGGGTCTGAGTGTCGATCAGGAGGTGGAGGCCATGAGTCTGTGGACCGACGAGGCCGTAGAGCGCGAGTTGCCCGAGGATCCCATGGAGAAGATGGGCAAGCTCTTAAACCAGGTGTGCAGAAAGCGCGGAGAATGAAGGAGGGGGCAGAGGGGTGAGCTTTTGCTGATATGTAGTAAATATGTTATAATATAAGAAACATGAAACTCACTCCACAAGCCGTTTTTGCACAGGCGCGGGAACGCGGAGCATCGGACGTGCACGTAACGACCGGGCATCCTGTATTCATTCGCGTGGATGGTGAACTGTTACCGCTGAGTGACGAGCGGTTGACACCGGAGGCCACGGAGGAATTTGTGCGCACAGTACTGGGCGAAGCGTCGTGGAAGCGTTTACAGCAGGATCGCGAAATCGATGTCTCGTTTGCTGTGGAAGGCGATGGCCGGTTGCGCGTGAATTGCTACTTCGAACGAGGCAGGCCGGGCCTCGTGGCTCGTCTGGTGCCCTCTGAAATTCCCACGCTCGATGCCATCGGCCTGGCCGGTATCGCCGAGCCGCTCTGTGCGCTTAAAGAAGGGCTCATTCTCTTCACAGGCCCCACGGGATGCGGCAAATCCACCTCGCTTGCGGCGATGATCCAGCACATCAATCAGACGCGCGCGGCGAGCATTGTTACGCTCGAAGACCCCATCGAATTCCTCTTCCCGCAGGGCAAGAGCGTGATTCGCCAGCGCGAGATCGGATCAGACTTCCTCAGCTTTCCTGAGGCACTGCGACACGTGCTGCGGCAAGATCCCAACGTGATCATGGTGGGTGAGATGCGTGACCTCGAAACAATTGCGGCAGCCCTCACACTGGCCGAGACCGGCCACCTCATTCTCGCCACGCTCCACACGCCCAATGCTGCACAGTCCATTGATCGCATCGTGGATGTGTTTCCGCCACATCAGCAGGCACAGATTCGATCAGAGCTCTCACTCTCGCTCAAAGCGATCATCGCGCAGCGACTGGTTCCAAGCGCGACCCCTCGGCTCGGCTCGGGGTCTTCGAAGGGAGGTCGTACTGCCGTGCGTGAGATCCTGCTCAATACTCCGGCGGTAGCCAACATCATTCGCGATCATCGTCTGCAGGAAATTACAACAGTACTGCAGACCGGTGGAGACAGAGGCATGCGCACGTTTGCAAAAGATGCACAGCGTCTCGTAAAAGAGGGGATGATTACGAAGGAGGTGGTGGAGGGGATGTAAAAGAGAAGTAAGGAAGGGAAGGGAGGGACATTACCAATTTGTCATACTGAGGAATACCACCATGTCATGGTGAGCCCTGTCGAACCATGGCATTGCTTGTCATCCCGAGCGCCACTCTTGTCATCCCGAGCGTAGTCGAGGGATGTGCAGGAGAACGCGTACCGCACTTCGACTACGCTCAGTGTGACACGCTATTGCTGAATAGAATCTATAGTGAGATGCGTTACTACATCGCGAAAGAAGAGGAAGTGCGTCGTATTGTCTGCTGATCAACGCCTCTTTCTTCTTTCTACTCCATCTTTTTACTTTCTTCTCCCATGAGATCGCCTCATTGATGTCCTGAAAATCAGCAAGATAGACCAATTTCACAGGACGGCGGCACTGTGTGTAGCTTGAAGGATTCAAGCCCTCACCGTGTTCCGTGAGCCTTCGTTCGTCGTCATTCGTCACTCCGGTGTAGTAGCTCCCGTCATGGCAGCGGAGGATGTAGACGAAATACTCGTGCATGTGCCCATTGTCTCTGTATCAATTTTATTTTGCCTCGGCCTCGTGAGAAGTAGCAAATTTGGATATGTAATATTTGGCTTCACAAAGCCAAAATCAGACGTTCTATTCCCACGCAGAACGCCCACGTTATTCTTGATCTCTTGCAAAGGAGAATGTCCAAGGCGCTTTACATAGCCAAAAAGTCGGGTAGAGTGCAGGTTTGGAATGACTGATCTCCCCGCCAGTATCGAGGCGTATCTTACGGATGCAGGCTTCTCTGCCACAGAGATCCTGGTGCTCAAGAAACTTCTCGAGGGCGAGGCGCTCACATTGCGTGAACTCGCCGCAAAAACAGGTAAATCAACCGGCGTTCTGGATCTTGCGGTCAAAAAACTGCTTCAACGTCGCATCATCAATCGCGAGATGGTGAACGATAGTCCTAAGGTGCTGCTCAAATCGCTCAATGCAGTTGTGCAGTGGATGCAGGATGACACAGAACAGCAACTCAAAGCCATAAAGAGCCGCGCGCAGGATTTCGAATCGTTTATCAATTCCCTCGAGCGTGAGAGTAAGCGGCCCGAGATGGAGCACTTCGAAGGGGAAGAGGGTATCAAGAAGGCATACCTCAAGCTCCTTGAGCTCAATGTGAAGGAGTTTTTGCACGAGCGCCCTGTGACGACGAAGGAGGAAGAGGATCCTCTGCGCGAATTCCGTGTGCAGTACTTTCGCGCACGGCACAAGCGCGGCGTTTTCTCGCGGGTGTTGGCTCCCGAACATTCCCTCGGTCGCAGATTCCAGTCGCGCGATCCTTTCGAGTACCGCGAGACACAGTTGGTGCCCGACGCCGTGTTCCCTATCACGTTCGAGAAAATCATCGCGGGCGAGACGGTGGCCTGTTTTAATCATGCGGAGCAGCGGGCGTGCATCCTCAAATATTCTGAGTTGGCGCTAAGTGAACGCACCGTGTTCGAGCTCCTCTGGCGCCGTGCCAAAGAGCCAGCAAGTCAGCCGCAGACAGTGGCGGTGACATTGCCGCAGCCTCCGCAGCCTCTGATCTCGCTGAGTACGCGGTCCCTCTCTTCTTTGCGGGAATTCTTATTAAGTCGCAAGAGCGTGACACTCTTTACCGTGTGTGCGGTATTGGCGGGAGCGATTACTTTCGGGTTGTGGAGGCATACGTACAACCTGAATCGTGATCGGGTGAAAGAGCGTGCAATGGCGATAGCTGCAACAGTTGCCATGGAGTTTGACGTGCGGGACATCGATCAGCTCCATACGAAGGAAGATGTAAAGAAGCCGGAATTCATGAAGCTTGTGGAGCATTTGCGCGAGATCAAAACGCGCAACGAGAATATTCGTTTTGTCTACATCGACCGCCCGACAGAGGCGAAGGATGCATTGTGGGAAGTGGTGGCGGATGCCGACTATGGTACGCCTGATGATGATTTTAACGGGGACGGCATCATCCAAGATTTCGAACAGCTCACCATGCCCGGACAGGTGTATCCGCACGTGGATCCGTTATTTCAAGAGAGGCTACAAAAACCGGCGGCAGATTTTCTCAGTGATGAATGGGGTGAGTATTGTGATGCGTCTGCTCCCATTTTTGATTCGGAAGGGAAGGGGGTTGCAGCACTGTTCGTCGATATTGATATGAAAGAGGTCCATGACCTCACGAATGGATCCTTTAGAATTGCCTATTCCTTTATCAGCCTCTTTATCCTATTCGTACTCGTTCGTCTCGCGGCCTTCAATCGGCCGCTTTTCTTTGAGTTGCTGAAAATTCTTCGGTCCAAGACGGTGCTTTCGGTGCTGGGTGTGTATGCCGTTATTGCTATGGGAGTGACGTATGGGATGTATCGGTACAGCTATAATCTCAGTCTTCAGCGTGTGCGCGGGCAGGTAATGGCCATCGCAGCCACAGCCGCACCTGAGTTCGATACGGATGACCTAGATCAGCTTCATACATGGCGTGATGCGGAAAAGCCTGTATATGAGAAGGTGGTAATGCAGTTACGAGATATTCGTCAAAGAAATCCAAAAGTGAAATATGTCTATATTATGCGGCCAACGGACGATCCATACTTTTACCAATTTATCGCTGATGCGGATTCTCTTAATATTCGATCTTTTTCAGATTTGACTGGAGATGGATTGAGAAATGACATTACTCCTCCCGGATACTCGTATTATGACTATGAGGGTATTGAATCTTCATCTTTCAGGGCACTATTCAAACCGGATGCAGATAATCAGATAGCATTCGATATATGGGGGACATGGATTTCTGGCCATGCACCGATTCGTGACATAGGCGGCAAGACAGTTGCCATCATTGGAGTAGATATTGACGTCAAGGAAATTGAAGATCTTGCCAAGAAATCATTCTCGCCAGTGTTGTTCTTCTTTGGATTTTTTGCGCTCTTTATCCTCATTCGTCTTGTAGTTTTCAAGAGCTCATGAAATAGATTAAAAATGACATCATAGACTGTGTCAGATTGTGCCGTATTGGTGGTTTGGATGGGTATTTACTGTGTTGATTACCAATCGGCTTATTCACAAGCCACATTTCCCATAGAAAAAATATCATCAAATCATAGTTAGCCTCTTTTGATATTTGTTACACGAACCTTTTTCGCATCGAATTTACTTCGAGGTATTTAATCCAATATCAAAAATTTATTTTCTCGTGAGAGAATCAATCATTTCTTGAATATATTGAGAGAAATAGCCGCGGTTTCTTCTTTGAAAAATTGCTGAGGTCCAAGCCTTTCCATCAATAATCAATCTGCATTTCTTTGAGCCACATTTACATTTGAACGGTAGGCCGCCACCGCCAGAAATTTCAGTCGTTTCGTAATCAAAGCACACCTCCTCATTGGCATTAATATTTCTTCTTGCCACCAATAGTATTTGCCCTTTAATTCCTGCATTCGGGTCACAACTGTGATTCATGCGTTCAGTACCATCAAGTTTCTTTGAGAAACTGTTACATAAGAAAAAGCCCTTATATATTCCAACTGAATGTGAAAAAGCATACGGATAAATTTTTTCCAGTTTTTTGATCTCAGAGGTCGAAAGGATTTTGCCTCCCCAAATAGCTATTACTTCCCCCATTTTTATTGGTGCAGATGCGATAACACCCAGACCGTGAATACTCGATTCATTCACTTTGCATTTTGGAGACAGATATGAAGAACAACGGAACATTGTGTTCTGGGTGATGAATATATGGACGATGCTATACTAGCACCATGCTTATGGTAAAAACGAAACTTGGCCCAAGCAAGATTCATGGCATTGGATTATTTGCAAATGAGAACATTTCAAAGGGGACATTGATTTGGCAGTACAATCCAGAATTAGACATTAAAATAACCAAAGAATGTCTTAACTCCCTGCCCGATGTTGCAAGGGATCGAATCCTTCATTATTCATATTACAATGATAACGAGAATCTGTATATCTTGTGTTTTGACGACGCAAGATTTTTTAATCATTCGGAAACACCAAATACAATTGATGACTCTTCATTGGAAAGTGCAGTTATAGCTGCTAAAGACATTGTGATTGGGGAGGAAATTACCTCAAATTATTTGGTATTTGATGGGGATGCTATGCGCAAACTTGCGAAGAATTAAGGGGTTTGTTTCCTAAGCTAGAATATGCTATAATGATTGTAGAGTGAAGATAAATATCTCCATCAATGCCAGTCCGAAAACCAGTTACATGCTACTTGGGCTTTTTGGCATTGTAATTGGGGTAATGACTTATATTCTTTTCAACCAAACAAGACTTATTTTAAGTGACAGATTGAAAGAGAGACTTATCGGAATAACTGCTACCGCCGCTCTTCAATTTGATCCCGGAGATATTAGTGCCGTAGTTGACGAAAGCTCAATCGGATCTGAATCTTTTGTCCGTCTTGTAAATACTTTGCAAGCAATTCGAAATACAAATAATAATGTATTTTTCTCATATCTTTTGCGTCCGACAAAGCAGCCGCAAATATTTGAATTTATTGCTGATGCCGATTCGATGGATCCATATGCGAGTATTGACCTCAATGGAGACGGTATAATTGATGAAAGCGATGCCCTTAATGTACCGGGCGAGGAATATGATGCGTCAGAAGTTCCAGCACTAATAAATGAAGCAATCTATTTTCCAACCACTGATCCTGAGCCCATTACTGCAGATGCGTGGGGGACATACATTTCGAGTTATGCACCGATTAAGGTTAAAGGTGAGACAATCGCTATTCTTACATTAGATGTTGAAGTCTCGGACTATATACAATTAGTTAACAGAACGTTATGGCCGTTTGTTGTATTCGTAATATTTCTTTTTGTTATTTTGTCGATTATGACAATTGTATTGGTAAGAATGTGGGCATCACGAGTTGCATTATTGCGTGAGCTCGACCGCCAAAAAGATGAACTTCTCTCTATCGTCAGCCATCAACTGGCGACACCGGTAACCTCGGTGAAGTGGTACCTCGAAATGCTTCTTGACGGAGATTCCGGCGAGCTTACGGAGGAACAGAAGAAGCAGCTGATGACTATGCAGGGGGTGACAGCCGACCTTGTGGACCTTGTGGGCATGATTTTGGATGTGTCGCGCATTCAATTAGGCCGCATGAAGGTGGATCGTGCAGATCTCAATCTGGGCGAGTTCTTCACTGAAGTGCTGGCAGTGATCGAGCCCAAGGCCACGGTCAAGAAGCAGCAGTTCATCAAGGTGATCCCCAAGTCGCTGCCCGTAGCCTCACTCGATAAGCGCCTGATGCGCATGACACTCGAGAACCTGCTCAGCAATGCCGTCAAATACACACCGGAGGGTGGCAAAGTAGAGCTAAAAGTGGAAGTAAAGGATAGCATCCTACGCTACACAGTGCGCGATACAGGCTGTGGCATTCCTAAAGAGGATCAGGAGAAGATCTTCGGCAAGCTCTTCAGGGCCACTAACGTACGTGATACCGAAGGTAATGGCCTAGGACTCTTCGCCGCCAAGGGCGCCGCCGAGGCACAGGGAGGCAAGGTGTGGTTCACAAGTGAGTCGGGCAAGGGCACCACGTTCTACGTGGAGGTGCCGCTCACAGAGGCGAAAGGGCAGAAGTGAGTAATTTCACGTCACGTTTATATCTAGCGACAGTGAAGGGGCCATTTCCTCGTTGAATCAAGTATGAATCTGTTTCTTTCGTGGGGGGCTTAAGGAACCTTGTTCGGTTCCCTCAGCCCCCCAC
>CAYOLJ010000023.1:0-13967 GCA_964404805.1 uncultured Candidatus Peribacteria bacterium | reverse complement strand
GCGCACACGACGTGCGATGAGATGCGCATACTGTCCACCAAAATCGAGAATGACGATGGGCCGTCTGATAGGCGTTTCTTGCATGCAGACAGGATAGCCCGAGATGGCATATTGACAAAAGCCGAAGCGGGAGAGAACATGCGCCTCCTATGCCAACTCCTTCCGCCATCGATCTCCTCAAAAAACAGCTCCCGCATGCTTGTGATGTAGCAGACCGATATTTCAATGTAACCACAGGACTACACGAACACAAAGAACCCAACAAAAAAAGGTCTGCCGAAAGAGTCCTGCAAGAGATCCATCGTAGAATGGATGGGGCACACAGCGTGCTCTATGCCCTGTTTCATGGAAGCGTGCGGCTCAACGGCATCCCTCTATTGGCGGAAATTGAGCCGGACAGAGGTGTCGTACAGAGAACATATGCTGCATTGGAAGAAACCTTCAGTGACGCACTTAAAACAAAAAGTGATGCGGAGGCAATTGCCCTTAGAATCGCCGAGGATCATGGAAGGTTCCATGCGCAGATGGAAGCAATACTTGCAGTAGTAGAGAAAATCGAAGCGTCTACCACAAAGAAACCTGATGACACTCCGAAGATTCCGAAGAAACCCCCTGTGTCTCCAGTAGCCAAACCTCTTAATCCTGCTCTGTCTGAGACGCCGACTGATCCTATTGAGCCCCCCATAGTTAAAGAGGTTGAAACGCCCATCGATCCCATCGATCCCCCTACGGTTGAAGGGGATGAAGAACTCGATGCGGTCCTTGAAAGTGACGGAGGGGATGGTAGAGAAATCGACTGGGAAGAAGTGCCTTCTGATGGAGACGGTTGAGGAATCATCCGGCCACTAACCGGGGTGATGTTAAGCGCATTCCGAGCAGTAACCAGACGGTATATGCCACTGCGCTATCTTCCCATGCATGGAGCACGAGCGCGGCAATGCTGATGCCGAGAAAGAGGAGAAAGACAGGTGAAGAGCCTGCGGCACGAACGAGTGAGAGGAGCAACAAAATTGTCAGAGCGATGAAGAGGATGAACCCCAGCATGCCTAGTTCCACGCCCACTTGCAGGTACCAGTTCTCGGGCAGGAACGGGCAGCGGCACACATGATCAACCGGCTGGACCTGTGTGGTGCCGAGGAAGACACAGAGAGACGGGGTCGTCTTCGCCCATGAGGGATCATCCTGCGGGCGTAGAAAGACGCACGTCTCACTCACGCGATTGCTGGCCGGGCCAGCCGCCCCCAGCCCTTCGCCCAGCGGAGAACGGACCATGCGCCCTATCGCCTGCAGCGGCCGCACCAGATGCCCACGCGATGAGGAGAGACGGAAGAATATCGAAGGAAAGAGCAACGTCGCAATGGCACCGACCGTCACGCAAATGAAGACAGCGCCCATGATGACGCTCTTGAGGAGTGGGCGCGGCACCGACCGGCAGAGTGCTGTGATCGTCATGACGAATGCAGCAATCCACGCCGCACGGGAGAACGTGAGAAAGAGTGCAACGAGAATGAACGCCCCCATCACGGCCTGAGCAAGTGTGATCGCCTTGCGCGAGGCCACCGTCATCAGCAGCACACTGAAGGGAACCAGCAACCACAATCCAAATTGATTCGGCCCGCTCATGGTGCTCTGCACACGACGCAGCGCCGTCTCACTCACCTGTTGGAATGCTGCCAACGGCCCATCGGCAAAGTAGAGCGAGTGCGCGGGGGAGTAGCCGAGCCAGAGAAAGAAATTCATCGGCAGGAATACCGTCGCAATGCCATAGACAGACACGATGAGACCGACGCCAACCAACACTCTGGTGGCAGCTTTCTGAAAAGCTTCGGACCATGTCACGCGCCGTACGAACAGGAACGTAACGAGTGGCACGAAATCGTACTTGAATCCGAGGAGTGCGAGCTTCAGATCACCGTGGGTGAGGACCGTCACGAACACGCTGAGGATGATGAGCGCCACGATCAATCCATCAATCACATCCCACCGGAAGCGGCGGGACTGCGCCTTCATCCACTCAATGAGCACCAGAACGAGAATGATGCCCAAGAGGAGCTCCTTCCACAGAGCGAGCGCGACAAGCGGCGCATGGCCCTTGCCCATGAGAAGCTTGGTACCCACCGTCACAAGCAACGCATGCAGTGGCAAGAGTGCAAGCAAGACGAGCGTGAGCCGTTCGCGGAGATATTGGAACATAGAGAGGTTATGAAGTCGCAAGCCTCTCGTCATCAGAGCGGAACACTTCGCCTGACCTCAGTACCTGTTCCACTGCATCGATACACTTGGCACTCACCTGCTTGCCGTAGAGCTTGGGCGCTTTGCGCATCTCTGCATTATCCCATGCATACTCGACGAGCTTTTTGATGAGCACAGCATCGGTCGGTGGAGCGATGAGATTGCCACCCGCCATGGCGGATTCGCTGCGATCAGAGCCGAAGCGCAGCGTCACACACGGAATACCCATGGCATTCATCTCTTCCTGCATGGAACCGGAATCCGTGGCGCACACCGCGGCCTTGGTCATGCCCGCCATTACATCCACGTATTCCGCCCACACAGGCGAGTAGACGAAGTTTTTGTGCTTTTTCGCCAGTGCCTCGACTTCTTTTTTGAGCTCCATCCGCTCGAACGCGCGCTCTGTCTGTGTCATGGTGATGAGTAGGACTTTGCGACCGTCCTGAATGAGCGACACCATGGCATCGTAAATTGCGCGAAAACGATGATCGGATCCACAGTTTTCCCGTCGATGAATGCAGAAGCGTACAAAATCGCCATCAGCGAGGAGTGGAAAACGTTCGAACACGGTGGATTGTTTTATTCGCTCCTGTGCTTCGGCAACGGCATCCACCACAGAATTGCCCACGACGAAGATGCGATCCTCAGGAAACCCTTCGCCTTGCAGAAACTCCCGATCCAGCTCCACGGGAGCAAGGTGAACACCCGTGGCCGCTTCGCTGCAGCGTGTATTGAACTGTTCGGGATACGGCTCCAGGCTCCCCCGTTCCCAGTTTTTACGATCCATCAGAAACTTTCTCCATTCAGCACAATCCTTTTGATCCCACGCCCTACGCCCTACGCCCCAATCCCTATAGTTCGGCGTGAGCGTACGAATGCCCGCCTCGACATGCACCGACGCAAAACCATGAGAGAACCCCGCATTACTTGCGGCCATGGCCGTAGTCGTGTCACCGTGCACGTAAGGGATGACGATCTTCCCCTTCTCCTTCAGTTCTCCGATAACAAATCCGAGCCTCCCAATGATCTGGCTCACCACTTCGTGCATCGCTCCCCGTACATTTAGGTTGAAATCGGGCTCAGCGCCGTACTCCTTAAGCATCCCTCCGCTTAAGTTTTCACTGTAGTGCTGCCCAGTGTGCCCCAGAAGAACAAGGTGTCCGCGCTTCTTGAGCTCAAAGTACAGCGGCAGCTGCTTAATAATATCGGGCTTGGTAGCGATCATAATCAGATGGACATGCTCCGACGGGTGTTTGGCCACATCATCGAAGAATCGCTTGGTTTGGTAGGTGATTTCCTTCATACGGAACCAGCATAGCGGCCAAAAGCCGTTCGTACTACACCTGTCCCTCTTTGACGCTCTTCTCGGTAAGTGAGGCACCTTTCGTGACGATACCTTCGACAGATACAACCTCCTTCTTGATGAACTTCTCGCCCTCGAAGGTGTAGATATACGGTGTACAAAGGCCGATTTCGAGTGCAGCAGTCGCATCGGGTTCCAAGTGATCCAAATGCTTGATGATGGGCCGTAGGCTGTTGCCGTGCGCCTCAACGAGCACCGTCTCGCCCTGTACAACGTGCGGAAAAATCTTCTCGAGAAAGTACGGAAGCGTGCGCTTTTCACAATCTTCCATACTCTCGCCATTGGGCGGTCGCGTGAAGAAGCTCCGTCGCCAGAGCTGCACCTGTTCTGTGCCGTACTTCTCTGCCGTCTCGGCTTTATTGAGACCTTGTAAATCGCCGTAATGCCGCTCGTTAAGGGCAGTATCGGCCTCAACGGGGATCTTGGTCTGCTTGAGTGTCTTGAGCATGATGTCGAGCGTCTCGGATGCCCGAACCAGCTTGGATGTGAATGCACGATCGAAGCGAAACGTGGAGAGCGCTTCGCCAGCCTTGGCCGCATCTTCGCGTCCCCGATCCGTAAGAGGGACATCAGTCCAGCCTGTGAAGCGATTTTCAAGGTTCCACTGCGATTGGCCGTGACGGACGAGGATGAGAATACCCATGCTCTAAGCCTAGCAGAGACACTTGCATTCTGCATGGCAAGACAGTGTACAATCCCTCTCACATGGACTGGCACCGTGTTTCCAATCTGCGCTTCTTCCACACCATCGGGTGGGCCGTGCTGCTGTGCGCACTTATTGTTGCAGTAGCAGCCACACTGGGCCGTGCCACGCTCAACCTGAATGCCGCCCTCACCGACAAGCCCGATATCGCGATCTACCTGCTCCTGCCCGAAGAAGAAATCGGACGCACCGTGCTTCTGCGGGAAAAGGACAACGAGCGCGACTACTTAGCTGAAACAAAAGACGGTCCCAAGCTGGTGCGCCTAAAGAGAGGCGAGAATCAGTGGTACGTAGAAGAGGTACAGCAACTAAGAGAGTGATGTGAATAGTGAAAGTAACACTCGTTTTGAAGAAGCTATACGCTGTAAACTTCACGCGCATGTCTTTGCCTCGCGTTTCCCTCCTCGGCGTCTTCATAGACCCCGTCACCCGTACGGAGGCCATAGAAAGGATCCGCGGCTTCCTCATGGAAGAACGGCAAAGGCATGTCATGACACCGAATAATGAAATGCTGGTGGAAACCGTACGGAACAAACCGTTTCGGGAACTTTTGAATAAAGCAGACCTGAATATCCCCGATTCAGTGGGCCTGCTCTGGATGGCACGTCTCACGAGACAGAAACTCCCCGAACGTGTGACAGGCGTCGATACGGTCACCGCACTGTGTCGCACACTCACAGAAGACACACCAATTTTCCTGCTCGGCGCACAAGAGGGCATGGCAGAAGCTGCCGCGCAGTCACTGATGAATGAGAATCCGCACCTCAAAGTGGCGGGCTGTTTTGCAGGAACTCCGCGGGAAGAAGATGCGCCAACGATTCTTAATATGATTCGTGCCGCCGCACCGCACCTGTTACTCGTGGCCTACGGTGCCCCGATGCAGGATCTCTGGATCGCACGCCACCTCAACGAACTCACATCGGTACGCGTGGCCATTGGCATTGGTGGTACCTTCGATTTTCTTGCCGGCAAGTGCAAACGCGCCCCTGCATGGATGCGAGGCATAGGGCTTGAATGGCTCTGGCGACTGATCCGGGAACCCACCAGAATCGGCAGAATCTGGAGAGCTGTTGTGGTGTTCCCCCTGCTGGTACTGCGCTACGGCAAAAATGCCCCGAAGAAATAGAAAACAAAACAACAAAC
The DNA here is from genome assembly GCA_964404805.1 of uncultured Candidatus Peribacteria bacterium. Taxonomy (GTDB): domain Bacteria; phylum Patescibacteriota; class Gracilibacteria; order Peribacterales; family Peribacteraceae; genus Peribacter. Next base: position 8,526 of record CAYOLJ010000023.1, on the reverse strand, counting down.
AGAAACAGGAACAAAAACACATAACTTCCGCGAAGAACAAAAAAGGCATCTGGCAGAAAACATTTGATGACGGAATGGGGTTTACTGTTAGGAGGGTAAGGGGGGTGTCGGGGGGCATAGGGAACCGAACAAGGTTCCCTGGTCCCCTGACAAAGAAATAGACTCATATGTCGCTCATCGGGGAAAGGATCGTGTCTGCATCGCCAAACAAAGGTGGAAAGAAATCTCATTCGCCTCCCCCCTTTCCCTCTGATAGAGTGGCGACCCATGCGCAAAACTCCTCTTCTCATTCTTGGTTGTGGATTGCTATTCACGGCCTGCACCCTCCCCACCCCATCCGCACAACAGCAACAGGATACTGCGTCGTCATCTTCATCGAACGAGAGTTCCGCAGCAGTGCAATTACAGGCAGAGGAAATCGGTGAGGGGATGCCACTCACCGAAGAACGAACCGAAACAGGATCACTGGCCGAGAATATGCTCTCAACAGGCGTGCTCGAGGTGGGGAATCCACAAGCCCCTCTTACACTCCTCGTCTTCACCGAGCATCACTGCAGTTACTGCCGCCAGTTCTTGTTCGAGATCTTTCCGCGGCTCAAGACTGATTTTCTTGAAGCGGGCAAAGTGAAGCTGCAGATTGCTATGCTCCCGCTGCAGAAGTATCAGAAGAGCACAGAGGCATCGCTCGGTTTCATCTGTAGTGCCAAGCAGCAAGGCGGCCTCGCCATGCACGACGCGCTCTTTCGCAATCCCAATAAATCTAAAGAGGCCATTCATTCCTATGCCGTGGATCTCAAGCTCGACACGGCGGCACTCAGTGAATGCATGAAGAGTGAGCAAGCCGTCGCACTTCTCGAGGCACAGAAATCTTGGGCACAGAGTTTGGAAATCGATGTGGTGCCGACGTTTTTCCTCAATGGCGAGAAGTTCATCGGACTGCCGTACTACCCCGATCTGCGCGGTAGAATCGAGGATGCACTCAAGAAATCAGCAGAGCAATAGTTTACTTGCACAGCTCAGTAGGTAGGGGTAGCGTCGCGGGCTATGGAAAGAACAGGGGCAACCCAAGAAACTGGCACCTCTACACCACAATCATCCCCCAATGGAACAGGGAGATTTCGACGTCTCTGCGCTAACGTCGCTGCCCGCGCACGTGGCGTACTGGGCATGAACGGCGAGGCAAATGAGGAGCCAAAACCAGATCCATTCCTCCTTCAGCTCTATACCATTCATCAGGCGCATGCCCGGAAGCCCTACAAGAACTTTGAGGAGTTTCTTGCATGGTGGCAGGCCCTGCCCCCCGAAGGACAAACGGCACTCACAGGGGATTACTTGTTGAGAAAATACTAGCTCATCCAGTAATACGCACAGTCTTGGTTCGCCCGGTTTGCCCACGCACAATTTCAACGTGTGAGAGCGGTACCGAAAATTCCCGTGCCAGAAAACGCACGAGCTGCGCATTGGCCTTACCATCTTCGGGTGCAGCAGTAATGTCGATTTTGATCGTTCCATCCGCCATCGTGCCCTTAACGCACGTACGTCTGGCTCCGGGATGCACACGAACCATCAAGGAGACAGTGCCTTCCTCCTTCAGCCGCTGATGCAATGCAGACAACATTGGAAATGTATAAACCAAAAGCTACTGCACATGTTCCTTCCTCCACTTCTCGATTTCCTTGTGATTCCCCGAAAGGAGCACATCCGGAACTTTAAGCTCCTTATACTCCTCCGGCCGCGTGTAGTGCGGGTACTCCTTCTTGCGATTCAGAGAAGATGAAAAGCTCTCTTCCATGGCTGACTCTTCTTTGCCCAACACACCGGGTATCTGACGTGCCACAGCATCGACGAGCACCATGGCAGGAAGCTCGCCTCCCGTGAGCACATAGTCACCAATCGAAATCTCTTCGTCGATCCATCCTCCATCAATCACGCGCTGGTCGATCCCCTCATAGTGCCCGCAGAGCAGAATGAGCCAGCCATGCTTCGACAGTCGTTCTACATTGGTCTGCGTGAGTTTTTTACCGCGTGGAGAAAAATGCACACGATGAGGTTTTTTCATTCCCGATTCCTCCCCTTCACTGACAACAGCTTCGATCGCCGGAACAATGACATCCGCCCGCATCACCATCCCCGCTCCACCACCGTACGGTGAATCATCTACCTGATGGTATGTACCAAGGCCGAACTGCCGTAAATCATGAAAGTGAATCTGAAGCAGTTGCTCTTCTTGCGCACGCGCGAGGATGCTCTCGGTGAGAGGCCCCTGAAACATGCCCGGAAACAACGTCAGAATATCTATACGCATAATGGATGAAAGTGTAGCACCAGTATGGCGATGTACTCACTGCTTTCGCGCGATGAATGTGGATCCTCCCCGTGAAGTTTCCGCGCCTTTGACGCGTTCACTCCTCGGGAACGGACGCCCACGCACCCCTTTTCGTGGTACTTCACCAAGAACAAGTTTGAATCGGGCAAACAGTTCCATATCCCCCTCTTCATCATCTGTATCCCCCCGCTCCTCCGCCTCCAAGGCAAGCGCTTCGTTGTAGGCATCGCGCAACTGGTAGAGGCGAGAGCTCTGGTACTCGGAGATTTGACCCTTATGGAGGAGAGCCTCGGCATCCATGAGGCAAAAATGGCAGAGTTCGGCCAGCTCTTGTGATGAGAGTGTCTCGAGAATTGATTCTACAGACAGGGCTCCGGCACGTTCGGCTTCCATACCATCACTGCCTTCAGATTCCGCACCAAGGACGCGCTGAAAACGTGCGATGAGCACGCCATCGACTCCGGCCCACGCTGCATGAAGGTATGCGACGCGGAGACTCCGGACCAGTCCAGCCACCTCTATCGGCAGATGACTATCGGCCTCGATCACCGCCAGAATCTGTTCACAGGTCTGCCGGACATACTCCGCGAGCGTGGAACCGCCGGGTACACCCCCTTGCAGAACCGTGATTCTGCCCGGCTCACGGCCGACGAGTAAGACTCGCTGTTGATCGGATGGCTTATCCATAAGGAAAAGTGGAATCTCAGTCTAAGAAGGCGGAGAGGCACGTCAAGGCAAAAACCTCACTCAAACGCCTTGAGCCATTGTGCAGTGTCGATGATTCTCACTTCCTCAATAGGAGTCGTCGATACCCCCTCGCGAGACTTCAGCCGCTCGTGGAATGCGGACACATCTTCGGTCTGATAGAGAATGCCCGTAGCCACGCGCTTTTGCGTATCGATGGCGAGTGCTCGGGCTTTCGCAAAATCCTTGGAATCATGTCCCTCCGTAGCAGCATCGTAGCAGTGCGCAAGCAGCCACTCGTGCGTGGCGAATTTGTTGTAAGTGGGACACGCCTGCAGTATATCGACATAGGCAAATCCACGATGGCGGATGGCCACCGTGAGAATGCGCGTCATCTGTGCGATATCACCGCTCCATCCGCGGGCAACGAATGTCGGCTGGAGGGAGAAGACAAAATCCATGCTATTAAGCGTCGTTTCGGGAATGCCGTTGGGCGAGGTATTCATCTTCTGATCCTGCCAGGTAAGCGCACTCGCCTGACCCGTCGTGAGGCCGTAGTTGGCATTATTGTGCATGATAAACGTCATCCGGTAGTTACTGCGGACTGCGTGGACCAGATGACCTACGCCCTCCGAGAAACTCGCGCCATCGCCGCCAAAGGCGATCACCGGAATCGCAGGGTTCGCCAGTGCAGCACCGGCAGCCAGCGGGATCACACGACCGTGGAGCCCGTGCATGCGATAGCCAAGGAGCTTGTCAGACATGTTGCCGTGGCAGCCCACGTCGTAGCACAGCAGCACCTGCGAAGGCGCGATCTTGAGCTCCACGAGCGCACGCTTCGCGACCGTCCAGATGCCATAATCGCCGCATCCGTCACACCACGTACAGGGATTCAATGATGCGTAATCATGCATCGATGCGCCGCTGGAAGAAGGAGGCTTCTTCATGATTGCAGAACGGAGAGAAGACGATCGCGTAGCTCTTCGTAGAAGAACGGACGGCCATCGTACTTGAGAATCCTGTGCGTTGTATCGCGACCGCACGAGAGCTTGAGTAGTGAGGCCAGTTGCCCTTCATGATTACACTCAACAAAGATTGTCCGCTTTGCCGTACGCGAGAGCATCTCGATACTCTCCGTCTTGAGTGGCCAGAGGTACTGGTAGTGCAGGTATCCGATGCTGTACTTCTTGAGCATGACATCTTCGAGAACATCCAGAATGACGCCACGGTTGCTCCCCCAACTGATGATGAGCGTCTCAGGATTCTTGGCACCCGCGTAGATGGGATCGGGAATGGCCTTCTTGAGGGCTTCCACTTTCTTCAGACGCTTCTCCATCTGCGCAGATGCGTTGGCCGGCTCTTCGTCGAACGATCCATCAGGACCGTGCTCGTACCCCTGCGCACAGTAGGTCTCAGCCGCACTCCCCGGTAGCCACCGCTGTGAAATGCCATCCGGTGCAGCGGTGTCGTAACGATCAGCAGAAGACAGTTGCGCCAATACCTTGGGATCGGAAACGAGCTTGCCGCGCTTCAGTTTGGCAACACTCTGATCGAACACAGTCTGTGTGAAGAGTGCCTCTGCTGCATGCTTATCAGTAAGCACAATTACGGGGATCTGAAATTCCTCCGCAAAGTTAAACGCCTCGGGCATGAGGTCGTAGCAGTCCTGCGCATCACTCACTGACATTACCAACCGTGGGAACTCACCATGCCCACTGCACACCGCCAACAGTAGATCACCCTGTGCTGTCCATGTGGGGAGCCCTGTTCCGGGCCCGGGACGTTGTGCTAAAACGAAAACAGCCGGTATCTCGGCGATTCCGGTGAGTGAGAGTGTTTCAGTCATGAGGTCGAATCCTCCACCGCTCGTGGCTGTAATAGCGCGCGTACCCATGTGCATGGCGCCCACCATCATCTGTGCCGCGGTGATCTCGTCCTCTGCCTGCTTCACCACCATCTTGGTTTCATTCTGCATATCGGCGATGAATGTGAGTAAGGGGCTACTGGGCGTCATGGGGTACCCCGCGAACAGACGGCAGCCGGCGTGAATGACACCAAGCCCCATCGACTGACTACCCGTGAGAAGCAGGTGATTCTTCCATTGTGGATCAGGTTTGGGGAGCGGGAGCGAAACATCAGGAGCGATATCGTTGCGCACTGCAAATCCTTCGGCGATGCACGTGAAGTTGAGATCGAGCAGGTCCTTCTTGTGGCCGAATTGCTCACGCACCAACTCGTGGAGCTGCTCTTGCTGCTGCCCGAGCAGCGTCCACACCACGGATGTAATGAGCACGTTGCCTAAGATAGGCTTGGCCTTAAGTTTTTTGAGGATCGCTTCGGTGGGCATCTCGATGACGCGAATACCCTGTTCGGTCACATACTGCTGATCCTCCGCATTACGGAATTTCCACTGCGGCGTCTGATGCAGAAGGATGCCCCCCTTCTTGAGGTCCCGCAGATTCTTTTCGATGCCGTGGTGATTGAATGTCACCACCAGATCCACCTTTGCCAGAGAGCTATGAACAGGATCAGCGCTGACATCAAGTTGGTAACTACTGTGTCCACCCTTGATGAGAGACATGTACTCGCGATACCCGAACACACAGTAGCCACTGCGCTTGAGGCCCTTCGCACACATCTCACCAACGGAGTTCACTCCCTGCCCCTGCGCGCCGACAATTTTTATGGCAAGACGTGTCATGAGGCGAGAGCAGGGATCTTGGTGAGGAGCTTTTGCGCCCACTTCTGCACTTTCTCTTCTTGGCCATAGGGCTCATTCACAATCACAAGAGATTCCCCCAACTGTCCGTTGTGCTGCATTGCGAACTGTACGAGGTGTTCCATGGCGCGCGCGGTGTAGAAGTACCGTTCGTCACCCAGCGCAATGATGACACAGGGTTTCTTCTGCAGGTCACACTCCTTCGCACGATCGGCGAGGAGGGCATACATACGCGGATGAAGTTGCCCTTCGCTACCGCCGGTATTCCATGTTCCTGATGCCAGCAGGAGCACATCGCCCTTGGACAGATCTTCCGCTTGCGCTTCTTCTGCACGCTGCTTCTCAACCGTAAGCTTGGGTGCAACGGAACTGAGTTCGGCAACCAGCGTATCAATCACGTACTCCGTGTGGCCGGTGGAGGAGGAGTAGATGACGTGCAGCAATGCCACAAACACAAGGGAAACAGATGTGCAGTGTACCGACGATTCCCCTTTCAGGGAACGGAAAGACCGAAGGTTTTGAAGTATGTTGACACTCGCACCGTTGCGAGGAAAATCGGAGTATGGAAACCGCTACTTCCGCAGCACCGGCAGACATGTTCATGGAAAGAATCAACAAAGATTCAAAAAAGGCACAGCGCCTCTCGGACGAGGGCATCGTCATTCAGTCGGCACGTGAAGATGAGGTCATTGCCGATTATTGGCGGAATGATGAAGAAACGGTCCGCCAGACACTCGAAGAAATTGCAGGGACATCGGGGACGCAGGTGCGCTTCACGCTGCAAGCACGAGGATAGCCGCAATCCACTCCAGCAGGAATCAATATGCAGCTGAACCGGCAAAATAAGGCATTTCCTTGCCGAGATATCGTATTGTCGATAGGATGCCTTTACACAGATGAAGCTCAAGAAACTCTTCCACTCGGCCATACAACATGGCATGGATGCCGATCCCCGCAATCGGAAGGCTGTGGAAAAGCTCCTCAAAAAACAGAAAGAAAGAGCTGCGAAACTGGAGGGAGCGGAGAAGGAATACTTCGACGAAGAACGCTTGTGGAACCCCTACTCCGATAGCCGCATCATCAACGGTACGGGCGAGGAAGACGTAAGAACACTCATGGTCGGTATCGACATCGAGACGCCAGAAATTCTCCTTGCCGATCGTCTTCGCGGACACGGCGAGAAGATCGATGCCCTGATGCTCCACCATCCCGAAGGCCGCGCACTGGGTGATCTGGAAAAAGTGATGGCCCTGCAGACAGACATGCTGGCGTTGGTAGGCGTACCGGTGAACCAGAGCGATGGGTATCTGCGCCCCCGCATGGATCGCGTGGCGCGCGCCGTACATGCCGACAACCTCTTCGCCACTGAGCGTGTGGCAGAGCTCCTCGATTTCCCTGCTTTCAATACGCACACGCCCGCCGACAACTTGGTCTGGCGCCTCATCGAGAAAACGATCTGTAGCAAGGAGTTTGATGATCTGGGCGAGATCCTCACGGCACTGCTCGAAATTCCGGAGTACAAGTACTACGCCAAGAAAGGCGTGCCACCGATCATCGCAAATGGTGGTAAAAGCAATCGCCCCGGTAAAGTCGTGGCGACGGAATTCACTGGGGGAACCAACGGGCCGGAGGAATTTCTCGAAGCGCAGGCTGCTGCCGGTGTGGGGACAATCCTCTCGATGCATGTTACCGAGAAATCGCTTGAGAAAGCCAAAGAGAAGCATGTGAACATGATCCAATGCAGCCACATCGCCTCCGACTCAATCGGTATGAACCTGATGCTCGATCTCCTGAGTAAGGAAGAGAAGAACCTCAAGACCATCGATGTCGCGGGATTCGTACGAGTGAAGAGGAAGTAGGGAAGAAACAGAACAAAAACACACACATCCGTTGAGTACGTGTGAGTATCGAACGGGAAAATACTCGTTGAATTGACGGGGTGTACTGTTAGGAGGGTAAAGGGGGCGTGGGGGGCTTAGGGAACCGAACAAGGTGCCCTAGCCCCCCACAAAGAAGCAGGTAAAAACTCGTGCAACAAGCAAAGGGATATCTGCATAAAAGAAACTATTTCACTCCCACCGTCTTCAGCACCGCATCGAAGGCGAACGGCTCATGAATGGCAAGCTCTGAGAGTGTCTGACGATCGAGAGCGACCTTCTTTTTGATAAGAATATTCATCACCGTAGAATATTTGAGGCCGCGCTCACGAAATGCCGCATTCAGACGTACAATCCAGAGCGATCGAAACACGCGTTTCTTCTTACGACGATCACGGTAAGCATGTTGCCCCGCCTTAATCACTGCCTCATTCGCACCCTTAAATGTGGTGCGGCGCACGCCTCGATACCCCTTGGCAAGGGCACGAATCTTCTTGTGACGACGATGCCGAACGATACCACGTTTAACACGCATAGAAGTTAGGCGTAGGGAGCGAGAGAGGAAAGCATGCGCTTATTCACAGGATGAGCCACGAGTGTGCGCTGCAGACTCTTCTGACGCTTGCTCTTCTGCTGCAGCAGGTGACCGCGACCGCGCCGCTTGAAGGCGATTTTACCTTTGCCAGTACGGAAAACTCGCTTCTTGGCGCCGCTATGAGATTTGAGCTTAGGCATTTATACTGAGAGAACTCGAAGCACGTGAAAACAGGAAAGACGGCGAAGTGTAGCAAGAGAATAAGCCTCTTACCAAGCAAAATACCCGGAATTCACAATAATGTACAAGTCTCTTAAAAAGGTTTAGGAAGACTGTTTTCCTCTTAGGATGACATGGAACATTGGCCCCTGCTGCTTGAGATCTT
>CAYOLJ010000022.1:0-14440 GCA_964404805.1 uncultured Candidatus Peribacteria bacterium | reverse complement strand
TCGGTGACACTGGGTATGGGTGTGCTTATGTCGATGTTCACGGCCATTACGATCACACGCTGGCTGATCCGTAAAACAGCACATCTTTCGTTCGCAAAGAACACACGACTGCTCGTTGGCGTGAAAAACGTACAGCAACCCGTTGCCTAAGCGGCAAGCGCCAAACCATTCTTCTCTGCCTCCAGCTGACGAAATCGACCGGCACGCACGAGCGAACGATCGTGTGCATCCATCGTCACCGTGGCAAATGCGCGATATTCATCCGAGAGAAAATCAATGCGCTTCTGCACTGAAACAGCGGCAATTTCACGCACCTCACGGGCATCCCATGTTTTGGAACCGAGCGTAATCTTTTCTGTATCTGCCGTTTCTGATTGCTGCGTATGTTCTTTTTCGTGCGCCAGAATATCTGCAGCTCTTGCGGTATCAACGATTTCCTCGTCACCCGTCAGTTTTTGCGGGTCAATGCGAATGACATCTGCCCCAAGTTGCGCCTCTCCCGCTCTGTCCCCATCAAGCTTTTTGAGCGTCAGAGAAGATCCTTGGAACGCATGTGCAAGATCGTCGGCGGCATGGTCGATCTTATCGGCCGCAACGGAGCGATCCTCCGGCGTGGCGAGCTCCAAGGCCATGGCGAGCTCCGAATGCACGGTATCCGTCATGCCCTCGCGAACACGACGAGCCTGGTCGGCAAGCTCGGCCCTGAAGGAATCGACTTTTCCCTCCTGTCGCTGCGCAACATCACGGTAGAAAGCCTGTGCGAGTTCCAGAGATGTCATACATCCTCATCGTGACGGAGAAAAAGCTCTAGACCAACCGTTTGGATAGCAAAGTGAGTGAGTATGCAGAAAATGGCTTCATACAGCTGAAATTCAAGACCTCCTCAACTCACTTCACACGTTCGTACACCAAGAAAGTCATAGCAAACGCATTCTCTGTATCCGCCGGATACTCCTCGCAACTCACCTCTTTCCACTCTGACGTAGGAAAGACTGGAAAAGATACGTCCCCTTCCGGCGAAGCGTGCACACGGTTGAAGTAGACACGATCGACCATGGGAAACATGGCGATGTAAATCTGCGCTCCACCAATTATGAACGCTTCGGTTTCATCCGATTTTTGTACCACTTCAATTGCCTCTTGTGGCGAATGAACCACGGTGCAACCTTCGACTTGCATATCCGGCTTCCGAGTAATGATGATATTGAGACGACGCGGCAACGGCCGCCCGATGGATTGATAGGTCTTATGGCCCATGATGACTGCATGACCTTCCGTCATTTTTCGAAAATACTGCATGTCGCGCGGCAGATCCCAGAGCAAACGGTTCTTGTCTCCGATCACTCCATTCTCCGCCACAGCAACAATCATCGAAAGCGTCATACGGCAATGGGAGCCTTGATAGCGGGATGCGGATCGTAATTGAGAATTTGGAAATCCCCGAAGGTGAAGCCGAAAATGGAACGCACTTCGGGATTCAGTTGTAATTGCGGGAGAGAGTGCGGAGAGCGCGTTAGCTGCTCCCAGGCTTGATCAAGATGATTACTGTAGAGATGTAGATCGCCGAACGTGTGGACGAAATCTCCCACCTGTAGGCCTGTGACCTGCGCCACCATATGTGTGAGCAGACTGTACGAAGCGATGTTGAACGGCACACCGAGAAAGAGATCCGCACTGCGTTGGTACAGCTGACATGAGAGCTTGCCGTTGACGACGTAAAACTGAAAGAGACAGTGGCAGGGAGCCAGCGCCATCTTCCCCTGTCGGACATTTTCTTGTGGGCCGACCAGGCCATCAGGGATGAATTGCGGATTCCACGCCGAAACGATCAGCCTGCGTGAATCGGGATTGCGCTTGATTTCGTCCACTACCCACTGGATCTGATCGACCCCGCTGAAATCGCGCCACTGCTTGCCGTAGAGCGGACCTAAGTCACCGTTCTCATCGGCCCACTCGTCCCAGATGGAGACCCCGTTATCTTTGAGAGAGCGAATATTCGTCTCGCCGCGCAAAAACCACAGAAGCTCATGGATGATAGAACGCGTGTGGAGTTTTTTCGTGGTGAGGAGTGGAAATCCCTCCCCAAGATCGAATCGTAATTGCGCGCCGAAGACCGAAATGGTGCCTGTACCCGTACGGTCGGACTTTTCGGTGCCGTTCTCGAGTACGTGCCGGAGGAGATCTAAGTACTGACGCATGGGAAGCTATCCTACAAGCTACACACTACACGCTACAAGCTATTAGCTGCGTCCCGCATATCGCCAAGCCATCTCAAAAATCTGTTTTTGGGTTTCGGCCACTTCCACACTCTCGATAATGACGCCGAACACGTGATCAGCGGATCCAAAAGAGCTTGTACTGAGGCCGCTGCCGAACGTACAGATTGCCACCTTGTGATCGTAGATATTGATCTCGTTGGTGAAGTCGAAATCCTTTGAAGGAACCAGACGGATTTCGCGAAGACGCTTACGATCCTCTCCGTGGACCTTGTGCCCGGCTTCATCATCGGGTGCGATGCCCCGCAACCGAATTTTCCGGCGCACACGCTCAGCGACGTACTCTTCATCGTAATTTGGCCAGAAGTGTCGTACTACTGCGGAGTTTGCGAAGTTGAGAAGATCGCTTTTGGCCATGAGCGTATCTTCGTAGACGCGCCGCACTCCTTCCCAGCCCTCAAAGAAGCGAACAATCGGGCGTCGTCGATCCTTGCCCTGCAGGCTACGCAACTCGGGGAGCGCTCGCTGGAGGGCATCGGCGTTCTTGCGTGCCTCGATCGCCAAATGCTCCGGCGGCACCGGAACGTACCATTTGGCTCTCACTTTACGAACCACTGTGAGAAGCCCTCGATGCGCCAGCCCTTCGAGCGCATTGTACACGGTAATGCGATTGAGCTTTGTCGCTTTGGCATAGGCAGAAGCAGGAGCTGACCCCAGCGAAAGCCCCGCCAGATAGAGCGCAGATTCCTTCTCATCAAGCCCAATGGAGCGCAGTACGTGCAGTAGGTCGGCCGCCATGGAGAGAGGATATTGATGTTGTAGAAAAAAACAACAAACAACTCACCAAAGCAAAGAGGATTGAGAGTCAGAAAAACATCATCTCGCCAAATCCCTCTTCCCCGTGACCAGCGACGACGGACACTCCCGCTTGAACGCACACTTCTCACACTTCCGCCTCTGCCCTGTACACACCGCTCTGCCATGACTGATAAAGAGCGCATTGATCCTCCCCCACTCCTTGCGCGGAAAAAGTTTCATGAGGTCGCGCTCCACGCGCTCTGACGTTCTGCCCCGCGAAAGACCAAGTCGGCGGGCTACCCTAAAAACATGCGTGTCGACAGCAATGCCTTCGTTCTTTCCAAATGCCCCATAGAGCACGACTGCAGCAGTTTTTCGACCGACGCCCGGAAGACAAATAAGCTCTTCCATCGTCCGGGGCACTCTCCCGTGATATTTTTTAAGAAGTATGCGACAGAGCTCCTGAATGTATCGGGCTTTGGCACGGAATGTGCCGCAAGAATGAACGAGGCGTTCGAGTTCCCTACGCGAGAGAAGAAGGTAATCGTCTGCCGTACGGCAGTGTGCAAAGAGCGATGGAGTGGTGCGATTCACCTGTGCATCCGTGCAACGCGCAGAGAGAATCGTCGCAATAAGGAGATCGAGAGGAGTGCGCCATTTAAGAAAAGATTTCGGCGGACGGTAGAGCCTCTTGAGCTCCTGCAGAATACGCTGTGCGGACAAAGTATCGTGCACGGCACCAGTATGGAACTGCTAGAGCAGCAGAGTACCACACCCCAGATTTGAGTCCCAGAAAGGATTTTTAGGGGTCGGCTTTTGGAGAACTGGTACCAGAACGGTCGGGGTCGAATGTTACAAATGTGACAGTGCATCAGGGCATCGTTTCATTAGGATGGAAACCTCCGAATGGGGGCACGATGGAGGAAAATGTCTCATAATCGAAGAAGTAGATGGGATATGTGAACGAGTCGAGAATTTCTCTGATCGCCGGTCGGTCTATGAGCGGTTCACCGCGCTTCGCAGAGAGCATCTGATTCGTCTGTACATCATTAAGCGGGAAATCCTCGGGGACATCACTGACTGATTGTATGCCGTTCCCAACAAGCTCTGTGGCCTTCTTCATGGAGATGCCGCGCAGTTCAAAGACGGGATATTCAGGGAGACCAGGAAAGCAGTGCGCAGGACACGGCGAATTCTTGTAGGTACAGCTACAAGGAAAATCTTCAGGCGTGGGCTCTTCCGTGAGTTCCATCACGCGTTTTGCTTTCGGGATATGCGCTTTCACTTCGTCCGTGAGCGCTAGGGCTGATTCCGTCACATCCTCAACAAGCAGGAGTCCTTGTGGATCGATGCCGCCATCACGTACGTAGTCTCTGTTGATGTGCACAATGGAGAGAGTGCCGATCGGATACCCCGCTCGTTCGTAGGCCAGCCTCTGGAAGCACACATCGTAGAGGTGCTTGGGTTTCACCTCCGTGCTTCCCTTCACTTCGAAGATATCCCAGACATTCTTCTTTGGGTTGAAGACGAGAATATCCGCCATGGCGAGCAGGCCGTCTCCGATGGCCGTTGCCTGATAGAGCACTTTGGACCCTTTCTCTATGGCTTGTTTCGTATCCCGCGCTCCGGCTTCGTGAAAGCTCACGATGCGCTTTCCCTTGGGGAAGAGCTTGCGCGCCCATACCTCCACTTCTTCGCCTTCCTCAGCCATGCGTTCCTGCTCCAGTTCACTGGAGAGATTCAGCTCTGCCTCATCGTGATCTCCAAGCCAGAGGTAGCGGGGGCACTGGAGGTAGCGGATAAACCTGGACTTTGTCAGCATCAGATGCAGTGTAGCGAAAAATACGAATCACTCATGTAAGCTTTTCTCGGCAATTTCAACGAGCATTACCTCAAAGAGCGAAAGAAGTCCTTGGATATCATCAACCGAGAGATCACAAATGTGGACTTCGTAGTAGGTAACATCAAGCCGATCTCTTTGCAGAGAAGACACAGCATTCACGAATGAATCTGCATACTTCTTGCGTAGCGCAGGATTGTTCTTCCAAAAATCCGGTATGAGATTCCACCGTCCAGGAGTGTTGACGAAGAAGACGGTTTTTCTGATGCCATCTTTGGACTGGGCCTTGAGCTTGAAAGAGTTCGATCCGTATTCAAGAGTGTCCGACCCATGTTGAACGGCAAAGTCGTAAATCATGCGTACCTTCTGGCAGGTTTCTTCATCAACCTCTTGCTTCAGTTCCGCAAAGAATGATTCCTCATCCCAAACACGCGCTGCGGGACGGGACTTTGCGACGGACACATCCTTCTTCACCTGTGCCCCGAAGAGCTTGGGGATCAAGATTTCATAGCTCTCGAATTTGTAGTACTCAATTTCTGCAACGTAGACAGTGAATTTACTGTACTGATTGAGGAAGAGAATGAGATCTTTGAGTTGGGAATGGAGTTGATCCATCAAAACAACAAACTTGAAGGTGCCTTCATCAAGGTTATTTCGAAAATTGTCCAGCATGGTTTGTACTTCTTCCTCAGATATATCAAAGAACCCCTGCAACTTTTGCTGAAAGCTCATACTCCATTTCTTTTGCGATTGGTGTTCGAGCTCACCAAGAAACTGAGCGAAGTCGTTATAATGCCTCCAAAGAGATGCGCCATAGTCCAGTACTTGCGCGACAACATGTCGTTTATCAGCGTTGCGATACAGCTTTGTCTCTATCAGATATAACTCACCGTCTTTATCGATTCCAACAGCATCAATCGGACCGCTTTGTGTTGGGAATTCTCGAGCTATGATCAAAAGCTGGATATCCTCCTTGATATCGTAGAGCGGGATGGAATCCGGGTTATCGTAGATGTACTGCTGGAGTTCGTCCTCGCTACCGAAGCTTGTACGATCAATTTTTGAAGCATTTTTACCGTTTTTGGAGATTATGAGTGTCATATAACCATTGTGAGAATATATAACCAGAATGAAAGTATTACAATTTGCACACCAACTGTAAAGTTGGTGTAAAGTGCTCTTGGTAACCCCGATACTTTTCGGGATGGGAATCGTTACAAAAACAGTTGCGCGAAATTTGAAGCAGTTACGCGAAAAGCGTGGTCTCACCCAAGAAGAGGCTGCCGATCTCTGCAATATGGAGTACAAGCAGTATCAGCGGTACGAGAGCAACAAACTGAAAGATATGCGAACCAGCACAATCGAGAAGATTGCGAAGGGGTTTGACGTGGAGCCTGCAAGGCTATTGTCCTGAGCTTTTCAGTACTTCCAAAATCCGACGAATATGAGTAAGGCTTTCACAAGCCAGAATGCAAGAACATTGAAAACCCAAAACCAGACTTCCGAAAAAACATCAGTGCCCCAAATCTTGTAGGCCCCGAAGAAAATGGAGATGTAAAAGACAGAATAAAAGAAACTCCCTACAGCCCTGTTCGTCTGTGGAGAGAAACCATTGGCCGAAATGTACTTGCGACGGCGTCTCATGAAAGGGAGGAAATGTACCATTAATCAGCAAAATTTCCCATACATACGATAGAATCACCCCATGCAAGTCAGAACATTTGCACCAGCCGATCGGCCTGCTTTGGACAACCTCATGACTGCTCTTCAGCAGTACATTGCTGATATTGATCCATTGAAGCGAAACCGCCAGGCATCCGATTTTGACGTTGCTGTTTACATCGAGAAGCTATTGCAACGGGTTGAGAGAGAAAACGGCGTCATTCTTGTAGCTACCGATGGAGATATACCAATTGGATTTATAGCGGGAACTATTCCCGGGCAGGATGAGAATGATCTTTTAGATCACTATCCGACCAGAGAGGGTACTATCCTAGAGCTGATAGTTTCCACAGAGCAGAGAGGCAAAAACGTCGGAAAACAACTCATGGAAGAATTGGAGAATCACTTTAGACAACATGGATGTGACTCAGTGCGTGTTGGTTGTTTTGCTCCGAATACCGGAGCACATGGATTCTATGAGAAGTTCGGATACGATGACCGCTACATAGAAATGCTGAAGAAGCTGGATTAGTACTGATTCCATGCTGTGATTAGCTTGTGGCCGTAACGGTCGCTTTACACCGATGTTGAATCCTTCAAGGCCTCACGGTTGGCTTATACAAGCCAATGATGGCAGAGGAATTGAGAAAGCCAACGTCAAGTGAACTCGTCTGGTAGCGCCTGAGCATTCCTCCTATAGTCACGACCCATGCTTCCTGCATTCACTGTTTTCGACGTGGAGACCACCGGCTTAGATCCCCGTCAGGGACATAGAATTCTCGAGATTGCCGGAGTACGCGTAGAGGATGGAAAAATCCTTGAGGAACACACATTTTCACAACTCGTGAACCCCGAACGCCCCATCCCATGGGAAGCAAAGAAAATCCACCACATCAGCGATGAAGAAGTGTTGACCGCTCCCACGATTGACGCAGTGCTCCCAGAGTTCCTGCGTTTTGCAGGCAATTCTCTGCTGGTCGCCCATAACGCCGAATTCGACATGGGTTTTTTGCTGCGTGAAAAAGAATGTTGCTGGGGATACATCGAATTGCCCGAGAGCATCTGCACAATGAAGTTGAGTCAATCACTCTTCCCGCACGAGTTTCGGCATAACCTCGATGTGGTCGCCCTGCGGCTAGGCGTTGCACTGCCCGCACAACGACATCGCGCGCTCCCCGATGTACTCACCACGGCAAGTGCCCTCCTCAAATTGATCGAAATCGGCAAAATCACTTCCCTTGAGGATCTACAGAAGAAGGCAGGCCTGAGACAAATGGTGGCATAAGATTTCATGAGAGACGAACCTTCCCACAGGGACCTTCGGACGGTTTTTCTCTCATAGTCTCTCTTTTCCCTTCAATGGTATCGATTCCCGGGGACATGCGGCCAGCCGCGGGTCCCGTCTTAAGCCACCCACGGCTTCGCGATGAATTATTTTTAATCACTTCACAACACACACAAAAACAAAACCGGTTGGAAGGGTGGGATGGGAGGGAGGGAAACCCACAGGTTGCCCACCCAGCTTGGGTTAGGAGGGTGAGGGGGGTGTCGGGGGGCTTGAGGGGAACCGAACAAGGTTCCCTAAGTCCCCTGACGAAAGAAACAGATTTATACACTCTTTAACGAAAAAAACGCCTCCATATATCTGCAAAACAAGGGCGGAAAACAAATGAAAGATAGCGTAATATTCACTATAATTGCCTCACATTGAGCGTCATTTTCTCCTTATTCCCTAACGTGTCCGTCCTCCCCATCCAGAAAGGCGCCGACAATCCCATCCTCCGTAAGAAGGGGGCAAAGGTGCCAGAGGTAACCAAAGCTCTACGCAAACTTATCAAAAATATGCGTGAGACCGTGAAGGAGGAGGATGGAGCCGGTTTGGCTGCACCACAGATCGGCGAGTCTCTACAGCTCTGTCTCGCACTCATCGAAGGCAAAATGACTGTGCTCATCAATCCGGAGATTGCCTGGAAGAGTGGTGAGACGCATGTCGAGGAAGAAGGATGTCTGAGTCTGCCGGGGCTGCAGGTTCCCGTTGCGCGCCCCATTTCAATCACCGTGAAATTCCTGAACGAAAAGGGTGCATCGCAGGAGCTCAAGCTCACCGATTTCTCCGCACGCACCGTGCAGCACGAGTTGGATCATCTGAATGGCATTCTGATCGTAGATTACCTCTCCGCTGATCAAATGCTCCCGAAAATGGAGCAAACCGCGTGAAGCGATTGCGGAGGGAATCACGCTCCCGCTACTCTGCTCACATGCCCGAACTGGAAGCTGTTATCGGCTTAGAGGTCCATGCGCAGATGAACACGAAGACAAAGATGTTCTGCGGGTGCGATAACGACGCCTTTGGTAAGGCACCCAACACGACCGTGTGCCCTATCTGCATGGGCTTTCCAGGCACGCTCCCTGTGCCGAACAAGGAGGCGATCACAAAGGCTGTGCGTGCTTCTCTGGCGATTGGATGCATAGTGGCAGATGAGTGCCACTTCGATCGCAAGCATTACTTCTACCCAGATCTTCCAGCGGGTTTTCAGATTTCGCAGTACGACTTTCCACTGGCAAAGGGCGGCAGTGTGCACTACGACCTCATCGATGCGAGCGGCAACGCAGTCGGCAAACGCTCTTGCCATATCACACGTCTGCACATGGAGAACGACGCGGGCAAACTGAGCCACTACGGCAACAACACGCTCTGCGACTACAACCGCTCAGGAACCCCACTTATGGAAATCGTCACGGAACCGGATCTCACATCGGCCGAAGACGCTGTCGCCTTTGCACAGGAACTGCGACGCATACTGATCTCGGTAGGAGCGAGCGATGCCGACATGTTCAAGGGCATGATGCGCTTCGATGCTTCGATCTCATTGAAAGAGAAAGGGACGAAAAAGCTCAATCCGCGCAGTGAGATCAAGAACCTCAACTCGTTCAAAGCCCTTGAGAAAGCCCTACAGTATGAGGAAAAACGCCTGCGTAGATTATGGGAAAAAATGGATGGCCCGCTCCCATGCGACATTACTGTCGGATGGTTGGATGAGGAGGAGAAAACACGCATGCTCCGCAACAAAGAAACTGCCGATGACTACCGCTACTTCCCTGAACCGGACTTGCCGCCGCTGCGATTCGACGCAAAGGAACTCGAAAAAGTACGCACCGATCTGCCTCCGTTGCCGCGCGAAGAGAAGAAGAAGCTCTCTTCTCTGGGCTTAACCGAGGCTGAGGCACAGCAGCTCAATACCGATGCTGATCTCAAGGAGATTTATGAAGCTGTGTTGGAAAAACTCAATGATCCCAAGCGTGCATCCGGCATCGTTATCACGCAGCTCACAGGATTTCTGAACGCAGCAGGCAAGACAGTGCGGCAGGGTCCCGGCGTGCAGGCCATACTCGATCTCGTCGAAGCCATTGAGAACGGCAAGATTTCGGGCAATAAGGGTAAAGAAGTGCTCGAGAAAATGGTGGAGACTGGCAAATCCGCACCTGAGATCATTGCAGAAGAAGGGCTCGAACAGATTTCGGACGAAGGAGCTCTTGAGGAGTTGGTCGATAAGGCCATCGCCGCGAACCCCAAGGCTGTTGAGTCCTTCAAGAAGGGCAAAACTCAGGCCCTTGGCGCGATAGTAGGCTGGGTGATGAAAGAGACGAAAGGCCAGGCCAATCCGGAAAAGGTGAATGCAATCCTCGATAAGAAAATCTAACGATTCCCAGCCTAGCGCAGCCGAAGACGATGCCAGAGAGAAAATGCTGTAGTCCAAAACGGACATGTACCTATTGCAATAGATAGATTTTCTGTTACAATCATCAACTTTGGAGACTCCTTCCTCTTTCGCCGGGCAAACCGTGAGCGTCTTTGGCGCAGCAATGAAGGATGTGAGAGTTCCAACATGGGGAAGTAAGCTGGCGGATCGCATCGAGCCGCGCGCAGAACGGCTCCTTCGGGTAGACCCGAAATTGGGTACACAGGGATACGATCCAAAGAAAGCCATCCAAGAGTCGGATACCATCCTCTTCGCCGTAACACCCGACGGGCAGATCAATACCATTGCCACGGATCACGCACATGAGTTCCACAAGGGCCAAGTTTGTCTGGAATGCTCCACAACCAAATTGCAAATTGCCCAAACACTGCACAATCTTGACCAGCAAGGCTTGAGCGTCTGCTCTATTCATCCCGGAGCACGTGCGGACCTCCCCGCCCGCGGACAGAACATGCTCATCATGCCGATTGGAATGCATGGGGGATCAGCCCAGGAACAGGCAAGAGAAATCTCAGCATTGCTCGAAATGACCCCCATAGAATTTGTTCGCTTCGAGCAACACGTGCAGGCGATGGCCATCGCACAGGTATTGGATCATGCACTCCAGCGCACAAAGATCCATACACTCAGCAAATTGCTGCCACTCTTCGGCTTCACGCTTAAGCAAGTGGAAGCTATGGCCTTTGCGAATACTCGCATCAACATGCTCGGCACAGGCCGGGTCGGCATTCAGCAACCCGCTGTTTCAGCAAAAATAATCAAAGAGGCCCAGAGCCATCCTGAAACGAGAGTAGTCCTTGAAACACTTATCGCATCGCTGGAAGGCATGAAAGATGCCGATGCAGCATCGCTCGCAACAGCATTCCAGGGCGATATCGATGCAATAGATCCCAACGGATCGTGGAGAAAGAAGATGCTCCCGCAAACAAGCAGCGTTCTCGAGCAAATGGCAAACCTGGATATCAAGGGAATGCGCTTGTACTCTCCGAAAAATGAAAAGGGAGTTCTAGAGGAAATCACCCATGTTCTTCGTGTCAATGGAATCAACATCACAGGCATCACCTCTCACAATCTCGAACCTGAAGAAGGCAGACCGGGCGTAACGTTCTGTTTCGGAATTGATGAAAAAAGCACATTTGACATACAGAAACTTACGGCAGACCTCCTGGTAATAGGTGTAACGATTGAAGCGTAATCTGGACACCTTCCTCGTTGGTTGTCACTCTAAGCCTTCTTCATATACGCCCCTGTTTCGGTATTCACCTTTATGGTATCGCCTTCGCTCAAGAAGAGCGGCACGTTGACGGTGAGCCCGCTCTCGAGTTTGGCGGGTTTGGTGCCGCCCGTGGCGGTATCACCACGTACACCGGGCATCGTCTCGACAATTTTTAAATCCACCGTAGGCGGGAGCTGGATGCCGATGGGATGCTCCTCGAACATGAGCGCATCAACTTCTCCGCCATCCACGAGGTACTGGATAGTGTCACCCAGTGTCTCTTTGTTCAGAAAAAACTGGTCGTAACTCTGCAGATCCATGAACGTGTACTGCTCGCCATCGTTGTAGAGGTACTGCACACGACGGTAGCCCACATCGGCCGGCTCCACCTGTTCGCTCCCCTGAAAATTCTGCTGAATCACCGCCCCCGTCTTCAGGTTCTTGAGCTTGCACTGCATGTTCGCCTTGCTCTGGCTCTTGCGTCCGAACTGCGAAGTGACGATGAGGTAGGGCACCCCATTCAGTTGGATAGCGCGGCCGGGCTTGAGTTCCGTAATCACGTACATGGTTTCTGCAGTGTGTCCGACGATGCGTGAGTTCGTCAAGAAAGGAGGTAGGAAAGCGATACTATAAACTGCTAGCTACAAGCAGAAAACGGCCAAATAGTTCGCACCAATCGCGCTTAAAGCTTATGTCTTATGGCTCACAGCTTCGTCTCAGACGCCCTCTTCCAGCCGAGCTGAATGATGGCCTGACGCACGCGCTCGGGGAAATTCTCAGGCCCACCGGGGAGCGCGAAGTACAGTCGTCGCAGAATACGTCCCTGATCAGGATGACCTTCTACCATCTTAAGTTCTTGAATGAACTGGTTGAGGCGTGCCTGCGTAAGGTGATAGGCAAAGATGCGCTGTCGGATACCAGCCACAAGTTGCTGCACCTCAGCCTCTGAAAGTGACGGCGCCTTTTCGACCGGCAAGTACGCCGTGATCTGCTGCAGTAGGATCGGATCCACCTTCTGCATCTGGCCAAGCTCTTCCTGCTTCTTGAGCGCGAGTGCGAGCATTTCGAGTGCCGCCGAGGACTCTCTGCGCACATCAGGTGTCAATGCGGAAACATCCTGACTCCTCAGAATTTGCACCTCGGGCTGGAGCTGTGCCCACATCTCGGGCAGGCCACGGAGGTTGCCTGTCTCAATTGTCTGCGTCAGCACACTCAGCGCATCGAGCAGCAAACTGCCACGGGCATCCGCCACATTGCTCACACCATCAGCCAGCTCTGAGCTGGCCTCTAGCACGGCTTTCTTCAGCATATATCCCTGATCACCAGGCAGTGCTGCCGCAACGTCACTCGTATTCTGCGATACCACCTGCTTCAGCAGGAATTGTGCAAGTGTTGCATCACCGGACCCGGTCGCCAGTGCGACGAGTGTGGACCGGTACTCCTCGAGTGGCAGAGCCACGGCTCCAGTCTGGCCCTGTGCCAGAAGTGCGGCGGCCTCGGTCAATCGTGCATCCGCATGCTGAAGCTGCTTCTGCATTTTTGCTTCACCACCAATGGTCAGGAACAAATCGACCGCCTCCACCGCACGCTTAACCGGATAGAGCGTGGAGGTGGGCAGAATGCGTGCCCGCCCCGCAAGACGTGCTTGCTGCAGAGCAGCGATCTCTTGTCGATGTACAGCATCTAAGGTGAGATTGCCTTGTGGCCACGGTGCCTGATACGAGCTCGTCGGAAGTTTCTGTGCATACGGTGTGCCCGTGTCCCGCAGCATGGCCCAATGGCCGGCAACGAGCGGAATATTCTTGCCTTCACGCGTGACCTGCGCGCTGCGGTCATACACCTCGATGCGCACGTCTCGCTCACCTTCAATAGAAACACTGCCGCCATTCACTGTTACAAGCCCAACCGGCGTGAACACCGTGAGCCCACGAAGGTTCACAGGAACAAGCCCCTGTATCCAGAGACGGCCGGTGTAGATCGAAAGGGTAGGAACGAGTTCCGTAGCAGGCTCCATACGATCCGAAATATCCACCAGATCGATCATCGTCGCATGGTCGAGGCGCACCACACCATCATCACCCAGCACAATACTCGCCTGACCATCTTCCCCTGTTTGAATACGCATGCCCGCGCGCAGAGCAACCTCTTCCGTCACCGGCTGCCACACCTCGTCAATGAGAATGGAAACCGATCCATGCGGAAGGAGCGTCGCCTCTGATTCTGCAGAAGAATGAGGCGCCCAGAAAATGCGCGGCGTCATTTGCCCCACAAATACGAGCAACACGGCTGCCGCCACCCACTTCACCCCCCAGAACATGTGCCGCGTCTGTCGCATAGGTTGAAGTTCTGGTGAGAAACGCTGCCAGAGCACATGACCGAAACCCTCGGGTGCAACGAGCCACCCACGCAACTCCAAGAGGAACCCGTGGGCGCGTTGTGCGAGTAAGGCGGAAGAAATGCGCTCCCAGATTGCGTGCTTTGTTGCAGATGTGGGTGTGAGTATGGCTTTGGTTGCACGTAACGCCTCTGGAGCAGAGACCCTCGCCTGCAGGCGGGTACGAATACGGCTCCGTACGCCCTCATCGGGCGTCAGGTCACGTTGGAGCCTTAAGAGGAGGTCCTCTACTGACATATCACTAGGTAAAACGGGGGGAAAGCGCTTTTGTTACAGCATTCCATGGGCTTCTGGAGGAAGGAGAGCCTCAAGTTTTTCTAAAGCACGGAACTTGAGTACACGTACCGCCCCCTCGCGCATCTTGAGCGTGCGGGCGATTTCACTGTGCGGGAGATCGGCCATATACGAGAGCAGCAGAATTTCACGGTAACGGCGCGGCAATTTATCCATGGCTGCACGGACCATCGCGAGCGTCTCAGAACGTTTGACACGATGGTCGGCGTGATTCATCTCATCGGGATCGCGAATCTCTTCGGGCATCTCGGTGGTATC
>CAYOLJ010000021.1:0-14533 GCA_964404805.1 uncultured Candidatus Peribacteria bacterium | reverse complement strand
CCCTTTTTCTTGTGGGAGCAGACATTGCGACGACTGCTGGCTCTCTTGGTGGGCATCATCTCTCTGCAATGTTCATCAGTGAGCTAGAGCAGTGGGGATCTGACATGGAACAGACACTTCCCAAGCTCTCTCGCTTCCTTCTTCCTGGAGGATCCAAAGTATCTGCACTACTTCATCAGGCGCGGGCCGTGTGCCGACGAGCTGAACGATGGGTGGTGGGGCTTGCCAAGAAAGAACACGTAAATTCGGAAGTGAAAGTGTATTTGAACCGTCTCAGCGACTGTCTCTTCCTCGCGGCGCGCATTGCAAACCACGAAGAGGCCCGAGTGGAAGTGGAAGTTTAAATAGAGGTCCCTTGCGGCAGACCGAGCACGTCCCAGAAATTGAGCGCGACCAAAAAAGTGAAGAGTGCCAGTAGGGGCATGCCGATGAGGATCAACAGGGGCCAGGAGGTACCTTCACTGCGCTTAATGCTTCGGTAGAGACTGCTCCCTCCGTACAGCACTGCAACAAGTGCGAGGGGTATATCGGCAATGTTCAGCCACCATTGAGACCACGGGAGCAACAGGTTGTTTCTGAGCAGCAGGTAACTCACAAAGAAGCTACCGGCGAGAAGGTAGAAGAACACAGCTGCAATGCGATGGAGGAAGGCGGACACAGCACCATCCTACTTCTTTCCTTTTCGCTGCACCACTATGCGTGCACGGCCCTTTCGTCTGCGACTCGCCAGAACCCTTCGCCCAGTAGGCTTCAGTTTCCGCTTGAGGAAACCGTGTTTACGCATACGCCGTCGCCATTTGAGTTTACCGAGCATCGGGGTTTTTAAGCCTCGGAAGGCTACAGAGCTCCTGTAGAACGGTCAAGAAAGATTATCCTCTTCGTTGAGGGAAGCATTATTCTTTTACGTCCTTTCTTCGTCCGGTGGTGACCAAGAGGGATCACTTCCCTGCTGAACGAGGTATGAGTCTGCTTCTTTGTCAGAGGAGGAGGGAACCTTGTTCGGTTCCCTACCCCCTCCGACACCTCCCTTACCCTCCTAACAGTAAACCTCATCAATCTGACAAGTATTTGTTGTTAGGCACCCTCTCGTTCTCAACGGACGTATGTGTTTGTGGTTTGTTCTTGTTGGTATGTGTTGTTTTGTTTTCTCCATAATCACCAAGCTTCTTTGGGCAATACGATGACTTCCCTTTGATCCCGTTCCTCCCTAGACTCCCTTTCGATGTATTCCATTGAGCGTCTTTCCTCCGGTTTACCTGTTCTGACGGCTCCCAGCGAAGGAGTCGAGTCAGCAACAGTGATTGTCTTTGCCGGGGCAGGTTCGCGATACGAGGTGCAGAACAATCGTGGCATCAGTCATTTTCTGGAGCACATGTTCTTCAAGGGAGGAAAGAAATACAAAACGACGAAGGATGTGAGTGGGGCGATCGAAGGCATGGGAGGTGATTTCAATGCCTTCACGGGCAAGGAGTATGCCGGGTACTACATCAAAGCTGCCGTGAAGAATATCGATCTCTCGTGCGATGTGCTCAGTGATATGCTCATCCGCGCCCAGTTCCCGCAAGAGGAGATAGAGAAGGAGCGTGGTGTCATCATGGAGGAGGAGCGCATGTACCAAGACACGCCGATGTACCGTGCCGGATGGGATTTTGAACAGCTTCTCTACGGCGATCATCCTTTGGGATGGGACACGATTGGAACAGAGGCCGTGATTCAATCTGTCATGCAGAAGGATTTTCTGAGCCATAAGCAGGCGCTCTACACTCCCGATAATCTCGTGCTGGCGTTTGCGGGTAAGATTGATGCTGCGCAGGCGCGTGTTCTGGCCGAAAAGTACTTCGGTCCCATCGAAGGAAAGAAAAAGAGTGTCTTCGATGCATTTTCAACCTTCGGTTCGGATCACGTCTACTTGCGTACCAAAAAGACGGAGCAGGCACACCTTGTCCTGGGCGTTCCCGGCGTGAGCGCACTCGACCCCGATCACTTCGCCCACAAACTGCTCGCTATCATTCTCGGCGGCAATATGAGCTCGCGGATGTTCCTGAATATTCGTGAGGCCAAGGGGCTCTGCTACTACATCTCGACGGAGGTCGACAGTTACCTCGATGCGGGGTCGCTCTCGACGCGAGCTGGGGTGGATCAGGCGCGCCTGCACGAGGCCATTCAGCTCATCATCCACGAGTATGACGAGTGTGCACAGACGGGAATCACCGACGAAGAGCTCGTACGTGCCAAAGAATTCTTTACCGGACGCGTGACACTTTCACTCGAGGATACCGAAGAGCGGGCCCACTTCTACGGTAAGCAGCAACTCCTCTACCCCAAGGTGCGCGATCTGCCCCAGTATTTCAAAGAGATCCAGTCCGTTACGAAGGAGCAGGTGAATACCCTCGCCAAGCGGCTCCTCACACATGCGCAGCTACGTCTTGTGGTAATCGGGCAAGAGGAGAACAAGGGGAAGCTAGAAGAGTTAATCGCCTGACCGTATCACGTATCAACAATTGGTGATTTTCTGATTGGCGATTGGGAATGTATTTCTCTAGGATATGGCCAACCTATGATGCAACGTACCCTCATTCTCCTCAAACCCGATGCCGTTTCGCAGAAAATCTGCGGCAAGGTGATTTCGCGTTTCGAAGAAGCCGGTCTTACGATCCGCGGCCTGAAGATGATTCACCTCAAGCCTGATCTTCTGCGGGAGCACTACGCACACATTGCTGATAAGCCCTTTTATCCTGAGGTCGAGGAATTCATGAGCTCCGTTCCTGTCATTGCATTGGTTCTGGAAGGTGAAGAGTCCGTTGCAAAGGTGCGAGAGATGCTCGGCGTCACGGATAGTCGTAAAGCCGCTTCCGGAACGATTCGTGCGGAGTATGGCAAAGATCAAATGGTCAACGTTGCGCATGCATCCGATAGTCCCGAGACGGCTGAAAAAGAAGTAGAGAGGTTCTTTGCAGAGAGCGAGTTGTACACCTACTGAGTCTCATTGCTCACTTTCAATCTCCTTGCCCACTTTTTGCTTGAGTGGGGGTTGTGAGGAAGGTTTCGTCACCTGTATCGCAGGTTGTTCGTGATCGAAGAGCCATTCAATTGCAGCATCCAGTTGCGGATCTTCTTTCGCAGAAATCTGTTCTGTCGTTCGATCCACGACAATATTCGGAGCAATACCTTCCTTGCTTAAGTCCATGCCATTCGGTGTCAGCCACCGAGCCACTGTCACGCGCAAGCTCGATCCTCCAGGCAGGTCGAAGACCTCCTGTACCGTCCCTTTGCCGAAACTTGTCTTACCGACGATGATTCCGCGTTCATGATCCTGAATTGCGCCAGCAAAGATTTCTGATGCCGACGCCGAACCCTCATTGATGATGACTGCAAGGGGGATATCTGCATCAAGAGGCCGACCATTGACGTAGTGCGGCACAGGTTCCCCCTCTCGACGTTGTACTGTCACAACCTTTCCCTGTTTGAGGAAGAGTGAGGCGAGCTCCACAGCACCATCGAGGTAGCCTCCGCCGTTATAACGCAGGTCGATGACGATGCCGCGCACAGGCTCCTTCTCTTTCTGAAAGTCGCGGAGTGCCTGCTCAACTTCCTGGATGGTCTCGTCGCCGAACTGATTAAGGGCGATCACGCCGATGGCACCACTCGCTGTTTCTTGTATCTCTGCTTCGACGCTGGGGATAGTAATGTCATCACGCTTGATGGTGAATTCAAGCGGCTCTTCTTCGTTACTACGTTCAATGGTGAGAATGACATTTGTCCCTTTTGGTCCCCGAATGCGCTGAACAACGCTCGTGAGTGTCTCGTTGCCGATCTCTTCTCCGTTCACCTTGATAATGATGTCTTCTGGCAGCAACCCGGCTTTCTGTGCTGGAGATCCCTTAAGAGGTGCTACCACGACTACGTGACTATCTTTCATAGTGAGTTCGGCGCCAATGCCATGTAATTTCCCTCCCAAGCCCTCCTTGAAATCTGTGTTCTCACGGGGAGTCATGAAGGCGGTGTAGGGATCGTCGAGAGCGCGTACGAGTCCTGAAGTTGCGCCGAAGAGCATGTTTGTGACATTGAGATTTTCGGGAGAGATGTAATGTTGTTGCAAGAGGCGCCACACTCCCCAGAGCAGTGCCAGATTCACCTCTTTCTCTGGATCATGAACCAGCGTGCCACTGGCCGTTTTTCCTTGGTACAGAAATTCCAACTGACTCATCGTCTCGGCAACCTGCTGCTTCGCATAACGCATACCCAGCCCCCAGCCCAATGAAAGGGTGATGAGTGGTAGCAAAATGACGATGCCGATGCGGAAGATGCGTTTCATTGCGTGGTGCCCATGATACCCGAATCTGCAGGTGCGTCGAATCGCTTTTCTGCGCTACACTGGGGTACCGTGACGCGCATTCCTGCCGCTCTCGAGCGTAGACTCCAGCAACTCTTCCCTCGCGTACGTGAGCGGGAGCAGTTTGTTTCTGATCTCATCAAGCGAGAGCTCGACGGCCCCCTTCAATCTATAGACGAAGATCAACCAGAAGCTGTCGGTGGTACGCTTCACCTCTTCACTGATGGTGGTTCTCGGGGGAATCCCGGGCAAGCAGCTGTTGGATGTGTTCTCGAAGATCCTGCACGCGGAGTGACGCTGCGTGAACATATGGAGCGTATCGGCATTGAAACGAACAATGTGGCCGAGTACCGAGCCCTCATCAAGGGATTGAAGATCGCAAAGCGCTACCAACCCAATCGCCTGATCTGTCACCTCGATTCCGAGCTCATCGTTCGACAGCTCAATGGCGAATATCAAGTGCGTATGGTCCATCTCAAACCTTTTGTTGAAGAAATCCAGTCACTCGCACAGTCGTTTGTTTCAGTGACGTTCAAGCATATTCCCCGTTCCGACAACTATCGGGCTGATGCCCTCGTGAATAAGGCGCTTGACGAACATCCATCGCCGAAATTTGAGGGCTTAGGAAACACCAACTAACGCCGTACTTCCTTACTTTTTCCTTCTCGTTTCTTCCTTTACGATACGCCGGTGAAGAAGTGGATGTTTTCTCTGGTCGGCCTACTCATCTGGGTGGTTCCTCATGGGGCGCATGCGGCATCACTAACCTATCGTTATCAGCATCACCTCTTTACCATTTCTATTGGCCACGAGTGGCAGGAGCCTCGGGAAGTATGGAAGTACGAGGGGCAACCGGTGAAGGTGCCTGCGGCATTTCGAGTCGATGGTGATCACCTTCCTGCTCTACCAGTTGGGTTTCAACGTTCAGAAGTTACCGCATGGAATCGTGATGCTATCCGTGCCGCGCTTAAGCGCCAGATTGCCTCGGTGTTTGACCGTCCTGCCGGATCAGTGGTGATTCATGGATCCGGAACGGGTGCCATCACGTTTGAGGGGGTGGGAATGATCGGACGACGTGTGGATCTCGAGCGCGCTGTTACGCTCACCATTGCCGCTCTCGATCGGGATATTACAGATATCACCCTTCCTATCATTGAAACGCAGCCATCGATCACCGTGGAAGATCCTTTGCTTTCTGCCCAGGGCATCCAAGAGGTACTGAGTATTGGGGAATCTGATTTCAGCGGGTCTCCCAGGGCGCGGAAGCACAATATCAATGTCGGTCTCGAAAAGTTCAATGGCGTGCTCATTCCGCAAGGGGGAACATTCTCCTTCAACGACATTCTCGGTCCGGTGAATGCGGCGACTGGTTATTTGAAAGAGCTCGTGATCATGGGCGACAAGACGTTGCCGGATTATGGCGGAGGGCTCTGTCAGGTCGGTACGACGGCGTATCGCGGTGTGTGGGAATACGGATTCCCCATTGTTGCACGCAGGAACCACAGTTTCGCTGTGCACTACTACAGTCCGCAGGGGACGGATGCCACAATCTATCCACCGTACACGGATATTAAATTCCTCAACAATTCCTCTGGTGCTCTCCTCATTCAGACGCACAACGAAAACGATCATGCGTACTTCATCTACTACGGAACGCGTGATGATCGCCAAATAGAAGTCGTGGGTCCGTACACGTGGGGCTCCGCTGCGCCGCCTCCCGATAAAATCGAGTACACGACCGACATTCCCGCAGGCACGACACGCAAGGTGGGGGAACGCGTTCCGGGGATTAAGGCCCTGTGGTGGCGGTTGGTGACACGTGATGGCGAAGAAACCGAAGAATCGGTTTATTCCGTGTACGAGGCGCGTCCACGATTCGACCAGATCGGCGTGGAGCCCGCATCGTCATCTCTCTCTTCTGAACAAGCATCATCTTCAATCACTTCGGCTGCCTCTGTACGTACCAGTCCCTCGAGGCGTCGCTGAATTACTGGATGCACGCAGTCATGACATCGGGTGCGCGTAAGGTGCGCGTTGCATGTTCTTGTATGAGTTTGGAACAGAGTGCATTGAGACGTGTGTAGGTCTGCATCTGTTCCGTTGGCTCGCCATGTGCGCTTGCATGCACAAAAGCTCGTTCCTGCTCCGAGAGTGATGCGAATATACGATTGGTACTCTCGGGGAGCACGCCGAGCAGCATGAGGAGGCGAAATGAAAACGTGAGGATATCATGAGAATTGCAGTCCTCCTTACAGAGCAGAGCACAGAGTGCGCCGAAGATTTCGGGAACTGGTTCCCCGTCTGATAACAGTGCGAGCAGGAGTTCACTGCACTGCGTACGCACCAAAAAGTTCTGCAAATGTGCGTGATTGGATGATTGTGTCCGCGTACCGATGTCAGTAACAAGGTGACCACTCGTCGTCTCTTTCAGTTCAACAGAGAGATGTGTGAGCGGCAGAAGCGCAGCCAGGCGGCTCTTCATCCGCCTCGCTCCCGGTACCCGCGCGGCTAGCCTTCCCGTTTCGCGCGTGAGTAAGACCACAAAACGGTCCGCTTCTCCTACATCGTAGGAGGCGAGTACCAGACAATCGAACGTACGAGCATGTGGCATGCGGATAGTTTAGCGCGTTTCACGCGCGGCGGAGCGATGTCCCTCTGAGAGAAGGACGCACGCCCATCCAGGCACCAGCCATTGCCAGCAGAGGGGCACAGAGCATCTCGAGGAAGATCGTCAACGGAAGCGCAACAGTCACGATAGGTGCCGCGGCGGCAAACAGTGGAGCCAATGCCCCGCCGCTACTGAGCGCAGGTACCAGTGTGGGGAGGATGAACAGGAAGATCGTCAGCAGAACAGCGCTGACAACAATGCTCCCCCATAGCAGAATGGTGGCTTCCCAGATGAATGGCAGGGTGAGCGCGAATCTGTCAGATCCGACCAGAATCTCTACGTACACTTCTTCAGAGCGGCTCAGTGCGCTCCTTCGCGTAAATTCAACAATCGTGAAGAGCAAAATGATGCATGCGAGAACGAGCAGAATGACAGCCAGGTTCTGCCCGCCATGTGCGACGCTCAGAAGCTCGTGTACGCGTTCTTCCTGATGTGTGATGCTCGAAAGCAGTGCGGGATCCACCAGTTGCTGCCACCGGGCATTAGAGAGGAATGCCGAGAATGCCGAGTAATCATTGAGCGATTTCAGCGTGACGCCAATGGTGTCGGGGAACGGGTTATCCACTTGGAATTTCTCGAAGAATTCAGCAAGAGTGGGGTCTTCGGTTTTGATCTGTGCAAGAGCCTGTTCGCGGGTGATGTACACGGCTCGTTCAACGTATGGTAACTCGAGCACGGCTGACAGTAGTTGCTGCACCTCGCCACGAGATGCTGCAGGACGGATTTCAAGCCTGAGATCGGAATGCGACAGCAGTAGAGATTGTACAGCGGCCGCTGCAAGCAGACCGAGCAGGAGAAACTGAAAGAGCGTGCAGATCCCTAGTAGGGATCCAAAACTCATGCGCCACTCTCCCTCACGCCAGAGGCTCAAGAGGGCGCGGCGGTAACTGCGATGCAGCACTGTTGAAACCATTGCAATGCACGAAGGGACTGCAGGGGAGTATACGGGCACGTTCACTATTTCTCCACTACCCGCAACAGGCGTTCCGCCATGAGTACACATTCCTTGGCGCGATCATTTTCTGGATCGATTTCGAGTGCGCGCTGAAACAGCGATCGCGATTTGCGCAGATTCTGGAGTTGTAGGTAGGCAGAGCCCAAATCACAGAGTGTCAGGGAATTTTCTTGGTCCAAGTTCAGTGCCCGTTCCAGGGTGACGACACCCTGCGCGCGCTGGCCGGCATTGAAGAGCGCCCATCCCAAACAGCGCAGGATTTCGGCGTTATTGGGGCTGAAACCGTTCGCTACTTTCAACTCCTTCAGAGCAATATCCCACTTCTCCTCCTGTGATCGTACGAAGCCGATGATGTAGTGACCAGTGTAGCTCTTCTTTCCGATGTTCACGGCTCTCTTCGCTGCGCGTTCGGCACGCGAAAAGTGCCCCAAACTCAATTCGTTATCGGCCACCTCTTCGAGCGCGGGAACATTTTCAGGATCCTCAATCAGCAAGTCCTCCAAAATTTTCAACGCCTCTTCATGCTTGCCGGAGAGCTTCAATTGCTCTGCGCACTCGAGTCGTTCCAGTGTGTTGGAAGAATGGGGTGCTGGCATAAACAAAACTCATTGTACATGTCGTATCAACTCGCTCAATTTTTCCTAAGGATTTTCTCCTTTTTTTCTTTCTCCGTTCTCTACCCCCACACGAAGTACGATACGGTGCGTAGAATGGCCTGAGCACCCAATACAATGCCTAGAGCCCAGAGAGATCCAATCATCATATTTTTTCCGCTGGATTTGCGCTTCTCGTCTCCGGCCGAAATGGTGAACATAAATGCTCCTGTTACGAATACGGCGACTGCTGCCACGGTAATCGTGCTTTTGAGCATGTTCATGATGCTTCCGAGAATTTCCTGCCACGTACGATCCCCGTAGGCCCACGTTGTGACGGTAAAGGAGTCGAATGCTGCGTGCGCAGAGGGCACAATCGTCTGCCAGATCGCATTGAGCATAGAAGTGAGGGACATCAGAGCATTATAGCACAGAATACACTCTCCTGCAGGGACATTTGCTGTTCGCAAGCCAGAGCCGTACACTCCACTTCTCTATGGCTCCTGAGTTCGAGCTTCGGCCCCTTTCGAGAGGAAGGGCTCCTTCACGCCGTTCAGCGCTCCCTCGCGTGGGACGCGGTGCTGCGCGTGGGGGAATTTCCTTCTTCGTGCGCGTCATTCGTTCCGTTGCCGCCCTCATTCTCCCCTCACGTGGTCCAGAAAGGCGTCTCAAGAGGTTCTTCTTGCGTGCAGTGGTGGTCCTTGCTCTTTTCGGAGGAGGTTACGTTGGTTTTTTGTGGATGACTTTGCCTGATATCAGTGATCCGCGAAGCCTCTTTGCCCCACAGAGCACGGTCATCACCGATCGTAACGGCATTGAGCTCTATCGCCTCTTCAATGAACAAGATCGTACCTTCGTTCCTGATGCCCAGATTCCTGAGGTCATGAAACAGGCCATCATCGCGATCGAAGATCAGCGATTCTACGATCGTGGTTGTCTGGATGTGCGGGCGATCACCCGCGCCGTCGTTCTGCTCGGTCAGGCAGGTGGTGGATCCACACTCACACGTCAGCTTGCACGCAATGCACTCGATCTCAAACGTGAGAACATTGTCAGCCGCAAATTCAAAGAAATCATTCTGGGATGTCAGATGGAATCAAAATTCAGTAAAGATGAGCTTCTGGAGCTCTACCTGAACTGGATTCCGTTCGGACAGAACGCCTATGGCATTGAGCAGGCCAGTCGTACGTACTTCGCACACTCAGCATCGGGACTCACTCTGGCAGAAGCATCGGTACTTGCTTCACTCCCACAGCGGCCATCATATTTCAATCCCTACGGATCCCACATACGCACTCGAGTGAGTAACGACGTCACGCAGGGGATCCTGCAGGGCAAGGTGCAATCTGTTTCGGATATTCCCGAGGAGGACGTCACTATCGGCTTATTGGGTGCCCAGGTGGGAACCGGTGCCACCACAATCTACATCGGTGGTCGTGCGGATTCCGTGCTCAAGCGTATGGAGGATCAGAAGATGATTTCGGAGCAGCAGAAACTGCAGGCGCTCGAGGCGTTGGAGCAGCTCACGTTCCAGCCATCACGTGATAGCATTCGTGCGGCGCACTTCGTGCTCTGGGTACGGGATCAAATCGAAGAGATGCTTGGAGGACAATCAGAGAAAGATATTTTGGAGCGTGGAGGCCTGAAAGTGACTACAACACTTGATTGGCGGCTGCAGGAAATCGCCGAGAAAGTCGTGGCGAACCATCGTGAAGATATTCTCAATCGCTTCGGAGCACACAACATCGCATTGGTAGCCATCGACCCCGTTACACGCGATGTGCTTGCGTACGTTGGCAACAGTGACTACAGCGATGAAGATCACGGTGGCAAGATCGACATGGCGCAAGTGCCGCGTCAGCCCGGATCGAGCTTCAAGCCGATCGTGTATGCAGCAGCTTTCCAAAAGGGATATACGCCCGCCACGGTTCTCTACGATGTGACCACGAAGATCGGCGACGACCAGCCTCAAGATTTTGATGGCAAGACGATGGGGCCTCTGACAATTCGTCAGGCACTTGGTGCTTCGCGCAATATCCCGGCTGCCAAGGCGTTCTTCCTTGCCGGTGGTGAACAACCTATTCTTGAGCTCGCACGTGATCTCGGAGCTCCAACGCCGCTCGTGCAACGTCGCACGCTGCAAACGCCGACTGGGTCTGGAAGTTTTGAGTATGGCTGGCCCCTTGCACTGGGCGCTGCCGAGACACCACTCTTCGAGATGGTGCAGGCGTACGCCTCGTTCGCCGATGGAGGCACGTACAAGCCTGCGGTGAGCATTCTTAAAGTGGAGGATCGCAAGGGAGCGCTGCTGTATGCACCGGAACGTGGTAAGGATGAGCGTGAGGTCCTCGATCCACGTATTGCTTACCAAATTACGTCGATTCTTAGCGATGTCTCTGCGCGTCCAACGGATTACTGGAAGAAGCAGCTCACTGTTGGGGGCTACGAGGCTGCAGCCAAAACTGGAACGAGTAATAAGTGTCTTGAGTGGCAAGACAAGAATACGTGCAAGCTTCGCAAGCCGGATAATGCATGGGTAATCGGATACACACCCAACCTGGTTGTTGGTGTGTGGTCTGGCAATGCCGATAGTTCTTCGATGTATGAGAAGGGTGATGGCCTCAATACGTCGAGTCCGCTCTGGAAAGAATTTATGGAGCGCACACACCGTGTACTCACCGATACGAAACAGGCCTTCGTTCCGCCTCCGGGCATCATTCAGCCGCAGATCTCTACGCTCTCTGGCGAACTCCCCACTATCTGTACTCCCATTGCGTTCCGACGGCCGGATATCTTCCTTGAAGAGCGCCCTCCTCTTCAGCAGGATCCTGCCTGTGCGCAGCTTATAGTTGATAGAGTCACACATCTACTTGCGTCCGAGGCTTGCCCGCAAGAGGCACAGGAGTCTGGAAGTTTTCTCGTGGCGAAGAGTGTTCTTCCTGACCGTTGGCCTACATGGGAAGAGGG
Organism: uncultured Candidatus Peribacteria bacterium; assembly: GCA_964404805.1. Taxonomy (GTDB): domain Bacteria; phylum Patescibacteriota; class Gracilibacteria; order Peribacterales; family Peribacteraceae; genus Peribacter. Next base: position 3,017 of record CAYOLJ010000021.1, on the reverse strand, counting down.
CGTGCAGCAGTGGGTGAAGGAGCAGATGGATCTGTGGTATGCCACACCGGATCACTCAGGCTCCATTCTTCCTCTCCCCGTTGCACCTACTGAGAAGTGCGATCCTTCTCTTACGCCTGGGCGACTCGATCAACCTACGTTGCGCATTCTTTCCCCGGAAGAAAATGGCTCCGTCACGTACCCCGCGTTCCGCCCAAAGCTCAGTTATAAGGTTGGATCGAAAATCCGCGAAATTCGCTTCGTCGTTGATGGTAAACGCGTTGCCGTTCGAACGGCTGAACCCTTCGATGAACCCTTACGGATCCCACGTTCCATCGATCGTGATGGGCTCCATCGGCTCGAGGTGACACTGATTGATGAATACTACAACACGGTGGTGGAGACAGCCCGGTTCCGTTTTGGAGAAGGGGGTTCGGGCCTCTCAGTCTCCTTCAGTGAGCCGATGGGCGACAGTACGATTGCTCAGGGTGAAATGCTCACGATGCGTGCAGATGTGCGGGATGAAGATGGTGCACTCAAGTACGTGCAGTTCTACCTTGATGACCTCTTGCTCACGACAAAACCCAAAGAGCCCTTTGCTCTCAGCTATGGTGTCACTGTGAGCCCTGGTACGTATCGCTTACGTGTTGTAGCGACGGATCTCACGGGCAAGACTCTGGAAGATTCTCTTTCGCTGATTGTTACAGCAAAGCAGTAGCGCTGATGCGTACGTATATGCTGCTGTACTACTAGTCTTTGTCGAACACGCATAAAAATGCTATAATGTCTGGATTTTCTTCACATACACATACTTTCTGCACTAACGAGGAACGGCGTGTATCTGCATATCTTCCACCGAGGGTGGAATACGATCATGTTCCTGATTTTCGCGCTCGTTTTTGTGGTGGGATTCTCGATGATTGTTCCGTACAACATGGATGAATTCCTCTTTTACGACGCCATTATCTGCCATTTATATCCTGGTAATAACCTGCATGGCTGGTGCGATCCCTTCCAGCTGAATGTACTGAATTCAGGCCTTATTCTGCCCTTACGCTCCTTCGACTACGTGGGCAGTTTTCCTGCGCTCTACTTTTTGCCCATTGTTCTGCTCTGGGGCAGTCCGTTAGCCGCACGGTTGCTGGGAATGGTGTTTCTTGTGGCCGGCGGATTTATTGCGGCACGTATCTTCTCTTTTCGACCAAGGAATGTTGTGTTGGCACTCATCCTCACATTCCCGTACCTGTTCCAGCACCTCGTCGATACGGGGCCGGTTGGCTTGCAGATCTTTTCGGTGTTTCTTCTCTATGTTCTGCTCGATCGATGGTGTGCCAAGCAGCAGTGGCGTACTGCCATTATCATTGCTCTCCTCACCTTTGCGAATATCTGGACGAAGCCGTCATTCTTCTGGTTCGCACCGGGACTCCTTCTTTTCTTACTGATTCATATCGTTCGCAACTGGACAGTACTTCGGGCCCCAGTCCGTCGAGGTCGGTTTGTATGGCAGGGGATAGTGGCGTTCATGATACTTGGCCTTCTCATGGCAGTATTACTTCTCTCGACTGCCGCTGACGACTCGACGGTACGGCCATTCCTCGATCAGCTGATGCTCAGTAAGTCGTACAGCTTGTCGGAGATTCTGCGGGGTGACTGGATCGGATGGTCCCCTTCGTGGTATGCCTTTTTGCATCCTCTCGAGGCCACACAACGCGTTTACGAAGTGATGTTGGTTCCTACGCTCTCCAGAGTCTTCTGCATCGTCCACTACCTCTTTGTCCCCTTTTTCCTTCTCGCGCTATTTGCCAGAGGGCTGTCTCGCAGAGCTCTCATCCTCCCTGCGGTGCTCTATGTGAGTTTCCTGCTTACTCTTATGATGATCATTCGTACCCAGGACTCATGGGCCATGCACCACGCAATCCTGAGTTATCCATTCCTCATCCTTGCCACTCTCGCCACTCTCCGTGTTGTTCTGCTTGCGTGCGCATCACCATCTTGCCTGTGGCTTCGCGCCCTTCTCTTTATGTGGGGAGCGGCGTTTATTGTGGTGAATCTCTTCCTCTACGCTTTGTTTCCAATGCAGACGTATCAGTTTCACAACACTCCGCAGAAACATATGGTGCAGCGCATTATCAATACCGGTTCGATTCCTGATCGCACCATGGTACTCACGCTGGATTGGGGAATGTTCTACTACTCGGGGCTCTTCGGATCCTCACAAAAGAGCGTGCTCTTTGAATGGGGGCTCGATGACCCGGAACGTATCGAGTATCTGCAGGATCTGGCACGAGAAAATAACCGAAAGATTGTGCTTCTTTACGCGTCTGCAGACACTTCCGTTAATGCTCCACTGCTGCGCTGGATGATGAAACTGGAGCCGTGTGCCGCCACACCGCTCGATGCGGACTGGGTGATGCTGGTGGAGCCTGATGAAGAAATTCGCGAAGTGTGCCAGCGGTATGCCGTTGCTTCGTCACAACCATCGCTCGCTCGCCGCCTGCTTCTGCAGGCGTCTCTGACTCGCTAGAAACATCACAGCTGCGCAGCAATCTCATCTGCAATGTCAGCGTTGGTGTGAATTTCTGAGACATCGTCGTCTTCTTCAACTGCATCGATAAGGTTCATCAACTGTTGAGCGGTGGCCAGATCCGTCACTGCCACTTTCTGTTCGGGAATGAATTTGAGCCCTGCCGTTGGCACCTCGCAACCCGCTGCCTTGAGTGCGTCGCGCACCTTCGGCCACTGTGTGGCATTCGTTACGACCTCGACGGCGTTTGCCGACCACTCAATGTCTTCAGCTCCTGCATCGATGAGTTGCAATTCCAACTCCTCAGAACTTGTGAGCCCCGATTTTGTACCGACAACTACCCCCTTCTGCTGAAACATCCACAAGACGGAGCCTGATTCTGTCCACCGACCACCACGTCGCTCTAAGGCAGAGCGTACGTTGCTCAGGGTTCGGTTCTTATTGTCAGTAAGGCATTCGATGACCATAGCAACATTGCCGGGACCGTATGCAGCGTAGGTCTCGACTGCTATTT
>CAYOLJ010000020.1:0-14629 GCA_964404805.1 uncultured Candidatus Peribacteria bacterium | reverse complement strand
GTGTGAGATCCTCTGATGCTTCCCTCAAATCCCAAACACACAATCTTCGCCCACCTACTAATGAGCCAGTTGGCCCAACCGCTCACGGCATCGGATTCATGCAATACAATCGGAATATTTTTTTTCCTTGCCGCAAAACAAATCGGCACACTTACAAATCCTCCCTTATCGAAGATGACATCTGGTCGTATTTCTTCAAGAAGTTTCTGCGCTCTTCGTGCTGCTCTCCAGAACGTCCAGAGAAAGTTCCACCTGAGTCGCGGGGAACGGAATGGAGTTGCCCTAAAGCCCTGTTGCTCCAAGAATGTGGATTCTTCTGCCCTATCACTCACCACAAAATGTATTGTGAGGTCAGACTTCAGCTCTGCCAGTGATTGTGCAATGGCAACAGATGGCGCGATGTGCCCGAGCGAACCGCCGCCGACGAAGAGAGCACACTGAGGAGACATACATTCTGCAGTATTCCATCATACAGATGTCATTACATCACGAGCGGGAGAAAGAGGTTCTTTTCTCTGTTCTACGGGCAACGGCCGCCGCCGCCGTAGAGTGCATGGAGATGTTGAGCAGAACGCCAACGGCGAGCAGAAGAGAGATCAGCGAGGATCCTCCATAGCTTATAAAGGGCAACGTGATGCCGGTGAGTGGGAACAGCGCAAGATTCACCGCAATATTCAGCACGGTTTGAAAGGCAATCCATGTGGTGATGCCTGTGGCGACGAGAAATCCAAAGCGGTCCGGCGCTTCGCGAGCGATGCGATATCCGCGCCAAATGAAAATGCCGAACATCGCCAGAATGATGAGCAAGCGAAAGAATCCCAGTTCCTCGGCCATGGCCGCAAAAATGGTGTCGGCCTGCACTTCAGGCAGGTACCCGAATTTCTGCACCGACTTTCCGTACCCCACGCCGAATGCCCCCCCACTGCCAATGGCAATGAGCGCCTGTTTGATCTGGAATCCGATGGTCTCGGAGATCGAAGGATCTTCGGGTGAGAGAAAAGCACGAAACCTGTTACGGATGTATTCCTTTTGCAGAATCAGCGGGAGCCCGAGAATGCCGGCCATGGTGCCTCCCAGAATCACGTGGCCAATGTTTCCTCCCGCTACGAAAAACATGACGACAGCAATTGATGAAAGCACGAGAAATGATCCCAAGTCTGGCTGAAAAGCGACAAGCACAGTGCTCAAGCTTAAGAGTGTGGCGAAGGGAATGAAGCCCTCCTTCCAGGTGCTGATTAACTGCTCTCGTTTCTGCAGCCACAGCGCGAGGTAGAAGATGAGTGTGAACTTCAAAAGCTCCGAAGGCTGCATCGAGAAAAACCCGAGCCGTAGCCAACTCTGGGCAGTTCCGTATTCTGCGCGCAATCCCGGAATAAAGACGGCAAAGAGGAGCAGTAACGTTGCACCGAACATAGGGAATGCCAACTTCTGCCAGAGGCGATAGGGAACGAGCATGGTGAATCCCATAACCCCAAATCCAAAAAGAACGTGTCGGAAACTCCGCCAAAGGTAAAACGAGTTACTCGGTACTTCGCGCAAACCCTGTGCGACCAAGCGCTGTGTAATTTGATAACTCTCGAATACGCTCACGCTCGAAATCATGGCGAGCCCAAAGAGGGTGAGTACCACGGTGATGCCCAGCAGAAGAAAGTCCGTTCGGCGGAACATGGGCTCGCAGCATACCATGACCCATCGCTGTTAGGCTCATTGCAGGGATGATTTATCAATGATTCGCTTGCTTCATTCCTCGCAGGAAGGCGCGGCGATGTTTTCCTTCCATCGTTGGCAGAAGTGATAGTGCACCTTGGATTGCGAGACGCCAGGGCGCGATTTTCTGTTGAAATGCCGGATTCATATGTGCGAGTTCCACAAGAGATTGGCCGAGCGTCTCTGCCCGCCTGAGAGAATCTTGCAGTGTCATGTGGTGGTGGTGCAGTGCTTTGGCATCTGGTTCGTAGTACAGACGAATACCTGCCTGCTTCATCTGGAGCCCCCATTCCACATCTTCCCAGCCATAGAGGGTCATATCTTCACGAAAACGAAATGTTCGAGCGATGTCTGTGGGAACGCTGATATTACTGGTGTAGGTGAAGCGCTCCTGAATTCTCATTGGCAGGAAGTTGTGCGCGTGCTTCGCGATCTTCGGATACCCGAATTGCCACCCACTTCGCTCGAGCCAATGCATGACAGGCGTGATCTCGACGACGGGATCCCATGTGGCGAATCCAAGTACGACGAAGGAGCTACCCCGAGATTGCTGAGTCGCGAAGCTCTGCAGATGTCGCTCACAAGCATCGCGCTGCAGGAGCATGTCATCGCCGATGAAGAGGGTGAATGGAGCAGTGGCCCGCTTTACACCTGCGTTGCGCGCTGTGCCCTGTTGAGATTTGGGGATTTCGAGATAGGTGATAGGGCGTAGGGCGTAGGGCGTAGGTTCACGAAAAAGAGCCGCAGTTTCAGGATCCGGGCCGTCGCTCACCACGATCACTTCGAGCTCATCGGCGACAGTCTGCGCATCAAGACACTTCAGGCAGAGCTTGAGGATATTTGGTCGCCGGAATGTAGGGATGACGACGGAGAGGGAAGGCATTGGTCAGCTGGTAGCTTATAGCTTTTGGCTTTTCGCTTTAAGCGGTAATGTTGGTTCTCTCATGCATTATCTCTTTCTCGATCTGGCCAGCCACGATGGGCTTCTCGCCTGCTGCGATGACGAATCGGTTATCGCCTCCAAATCCATTGACCATCGCATTGGAGATCAAGAATTACTCCCCTTGTTTGAGGATATTCTGCGTGAGACAGGTTGGATCCCTGCAGAACTGACGCACGTGGCCTGCGTTGTCGGCCCGGGCGGGTTCATGAGTTTGCGAGTAGTCGTGGGGTTTGCGAATACGCTCATTCATCAACTGAAGATTTCGGGGACAGGGATTCACCTCAGCGATCTCTTGCAAGCTCGTGCATCTGATCAAGACTTTGTGTGGCTCCACTCCACTAAAAAGCAAGAGCTCTTCGTACGGGGTTTTGGCTCCTTTGCTGCACTCTGGCCAGAGGCGGTGCACCTCACGACCGATGTGTTTTTACAGCAGGTGCCACAAGGGGCGGTGTGGGCTGGCGAGCTCATTCCTGAGCACAGAGATCTCTTTCAGGAGAAGCAACTCACTTCCCTCATACTTCAACCTCTTACGGATGTGCTGCCCTCATTCCTTGGCAGTCGATCCTATACACAGAATCTCTTGGAGCCGTGGTACGGTCGTGGGTGGTAGCCCGGCTTCGCCTGAAGGTTTCGCCGTGGTGAAAAGCCACTCCTTTCCTTTAGAAGATCGCGCTGCGTCTGCTATCCTCAGCTCCCGAACATGGGTGTCATTGATTTCATGAACAAGTTTCTTGGCGATCCCAATGAGAAGGAGCTTAAGAAGCTCCGGCCTGTCGTCGAACGCGTGAAGAAACAGCATGCGACCGACGCCATTCAATCACTCACTCTCGAGTCACTCCCGCAGAAGACACAGGAATTCAGAGATCGCATCACGAAGGGCGAAACCCTCGACGCACTTTTGCCCGAGGCATTCGCCACGGTTATTCGTGCCTGCGAACTTCTCAAGGAGTCAGGAAAAAAAGCGAGTTTGGGCAAGCAGGAATTCGTATGGAACATGGTGCCCTTTGACGTACAGGTGCTTGGCGGAGTCGTGCTACATCAGGGCAATATTTCTGAAATGAAGACGGGAGAGGGAAAAACGCTCGTTTGCACCATGCCGGTGTATCTCAATGCCCTGGGAGGTAAAGGTGTGCATGTCATCACCGTCAACGATTACCTCGCCAAACGCGATGCCACGTGGATGGGCATACTGTACGAGGCGCTCGGCCTCACGGTGGGTATCATTGTCCACGAGAAATCCAATGACGAGCGCAAGGAGGCCTATGCCTGCGATGTCACCTACGGAACGAACAACGAGTTCGGTTTCGACTATCTACGTGACAACATGGTGACGTCGCTCAATCGTCAGGTGCAGCGCGGCCTTCATTATGCCATTGTGGACGAAGTAGACTCGATCCTTATTGATGAGGCGCGTACGCCACTTATCATCAGTCAGCCTGCCGGCGAATCTACTGATAAGTATCGCCAGTACTCACTACTGGTGGGGCAGCTCGTCGAGAATGTGGATTACAACAAAGACGAGAAGCAGAAGACAGCTGTTCTCACAGAGGAGGGGGTGAAGAAGATGGAGCAGCTGCTCGGGCTCGACAATATCTATACCGAGAAGGGATTTGCCGAAGTGCATCACATTGAACAGGCGCTGCGGGCGCATGCTATGTACCAACGTGACGTGGATTACGTGGTGAAGGAGGGTGAGATTATTATCGTCGACGAGTTCACGGGTCGGCTTATGGAAGGGCGGCGCTACAGCCACGGGCTTCATCAGGCAATCGAAGCCAAAGAGAACGTGGAGGTGCAGCGCGAATCAAAAACGCTCGCCACCATTACGTTCCAGAACTACTTCCGCATATTCTCGAAACTCGCAGGCATGACCGGTACGGCCAAGACAGAGGAGGAAGAATTCGAGACGATCTACAAACTGAAGGTTGTTATCGTCCCCACCAATAAACCCATGGTGCGTGATGATAAGGCCGACGCGATTTATCGAACAGTAGAAGCGAAATTCAAGGCTGTAGCTGTCATTGCCAAAGAGAAGTATGAAAAAGGGCAGCCCGTGCTTATTGGTACAACGTCTATTGAGAAATCCGAGGCGATGAGCATGCTTTTGGAACAGGAAAAAATTCCGCATCAGGTGCTCAATGCAAAGCATCATGAAAAGGAAGCAGAAATCGTGGCGAAGGCAGGTGAGCGAGGCACCATCACGATTGCCACCAACATGGCCGGTCGTGGTACGGATATCAAACTCGGGTCCGAGATTGCCTCCATCGGCGGTCTCTGCATTCTCGGCACCGAACGCCACGAGGCACGACGTATCGACAATCAGTTGCGTGGTCGTGCCGGTCGTCAGGGGGATTCTGGCGAGAGCCAGTTCTTCGTTTCAATGGAAGATGATCTCATGCGTCTCTTTGGTGGCGATCGATTAAAAGGGCTCATGGAGCGGCTCAAGGTGCCCGATGACGTTCCACTCGAGAATGGGATGGTTTCTCGTTCTATCGAAGGAGCACAGAAGAAAGTGGAAGGACATAACTTCGACATTCGTCGTCATGTGGTGCGGTACGACGATGTTATGAACAAGCACCGCCAAATCATCTATACACGTCGACAGAAAATCCTCGAACGCCTTGCTGTTGCTGACAATGTTCCCGAAGAAGCCGTCGAATCCCAACCTCTCCATAAGGATATTCTTACAGCGATTGAAACAGAGATGCATGCCCTTACAGCTGTGCATGCAATGAACATTGATCCGAGTGAATGGAACCTTAAAGAAATCATCGAGAGTCTCGCGGCGCTGCACCCCGCTCTCACCGAGGTCGCAACAGAAGAGAAACTTCGGTCATTCTCCTCTACAGACGAGCTGACAGCAGCTCTTGTGAAGCTCATTCAGGCCTTCTACGAGGCCAAGTGCCGAGAGGAGCAGCCTGCCACAATTGCACAAGCCGAACGTATCATCACACTTCGCTCCATTGACACACATTGGATGGATCACATCGACGACATGTCGCACCTGCGAGAGCAGGTGGCATTCGCGGGCTATGCACAGCGTGATCCACTCATTGAGTACAAGGATCAGGGCTTTCGGCGATTCCAGCAGCTTATTGCCACTATCGATTCCACCATCGTGCGTACGCTCCTGCAGATCGATTTTGCACAGTTTGCGGCTCGTATCACTCTCGAGGAACAGCGCGAAGAGCTACAGAATCTACAGACGAACGAAGATCAGATCGCTGCAGAACTAACACAGACTGGCGTGGGATCAGCGGCTGCGGCTGCCTCTGCAGATTCCCCCATCGCCCGTATGCCCGTCGCTGCTCCCTCCGCTCGCCCAATGGCGGTTGCCAAAGTCGGTCGTAATGATTCCTGTCCGTGTGGAAGCGGCAAGAAGTACAAGAAGTGTCATGGCAAGGGATTGTGAGTATTCTCCATAAGAACGAAGTTTCTCTATAGTCACACTTCTCAGTGGTGCGTGCTACCATGGTTCATCCATGCCTTGTCCTGAAGATTTCATTGGCCACAGCACTGTCGTAGCAGAACTGGAACGCGATCTTGAGACCGGCAACGTCAGTCATGCCTATCTCTTTGCAGGCCCTCGACACTTAGGAAAGATGACATTGGCACGGTGGTACGCAACCAAGCTCCTTTCTGTCGATAAACCCCTCGAAGCTTTGGAACGTATTCAGCATGACTGTGAACGTATAATGCACTCCGATCTTTTTGTTCTCGATCAATTGTGGATTGCCGATCAGTGCGAAGATTGGTCAGTGATTGCGCAGACATCCAATGCTCCGCAGCAGGAGCGCGCAAAGAAAAATGTGAAGACCGATATGATCGGCATCGACGATATTCGTGCGCTGCAGGAGCGCCTGCAAGAAACAGCTTCAGGACGCTATCGCTGCTGCATCATTCGATCGGCAGAGCGCATGCAGTCCGAGGCGGCGAATGCCCTTCTCAAGATTCTCGAAGAGCCTCCTCCATCACTCGTATTTCTCTTCACAACACAGTCACTGGCCTCATTGCCTTCCACCATTGTGTCGCGCATGCGTGTTCTGCGGCTCCATCCGCTTTCTCATTCAGAACTTCTCCCTCTTCTTAAGGGCGTGGAGGACGAAGATCAACAATTCATTCTTCATCTCGCGCAGGGTGCACCTGGTATTGCGCAGGAGCTCAAGGTAGATCCCGAGGCATTGCGTGCCCATCGTCTGATCCACTCCAAAGCGATATCGTTCTGGCGCACACGCTCTCTTAAAGAGAGATTGCAGATTCTTGATCCACTCCTGAAGCGGGGAGCGGAAGCTAATCAACTACTTCTTCATCTCGCGCTGGCACTTCGCGAGCACATGCCGCCGCCTCGGCAGTCCGTTGATGCGTTGCACGAACTTGCCGCAGGATTACGCACCAACGCTCACCGGGGCATTATCGTTCAGCGCTTTGGTATGAAGGTTTCTTGACGGTTTCCTCCTTCATTGTCTTGCCCAAAGATGGAGCCGGATGCTAGCCTTTTCCGTCACTTGATTTACGTCTACGTTCTCTTCGGCTCACTCCTCGGTATCTGCCTGATCCTGGGCGGGCGCGTGCTCGTCCGTCATCATGTAATTCGTCGTTTTGTACGTAGCATCTCTCAGCGCACAGAGTCTGCCGAAGAACGTGGAGCGGTGATCCTCGAAGAAACAAAAATTGAAAAGCCGCGCAAGAGTCCGCGTGTTTCTGCCATCGAAATGCAGCAGGTTCGTTCCCTCACACGCGAAGCAGAAAAGGCTTCTGCGCAGATGAAATTTGAGGAAGCAGAACGCTCCTTTATTCAAGCACTTACGATCAACCCCAAGGCATTCGATGTGCAGGCACAGCTGGCGAAACTCTACCTACTTACAGATCGTGATCATAAAGCTGAAGCCATGTATCGCGAGCTTCTGCAGCATCAAGACGATGTATCGTATTTCGCGAATCTTGGCCTCGCCTACTATCGGCAGGGCAAATACGTAGAAGCATGTCATGCATATCAAGAGGCTCTCAACCGTGATCCCAAGTCCCCTGAACGCAGCGCAGCTCTGGGTCGTGCTTGCATCGCGGCACAGCGCTTTGAAGAAGCGGCACCTCTTCTCGAAAAAGCCGTTGTACGACTGAGCCGTGATACATCACTTCTCCACCTACTGGCTGAGTGTTACTTACAGTTGGGTCATACAGAAAAAGCTGAGGATGTGTATCGTCGCATCAACCGGCTCGAACCCTACAATGAGTCCGTGAAGAAGAAAATCTCGGCGCTTGCGAGAGCCTAAGCAGCTTCGGGTTCCACAGTGGCATCTCCTTTGATCAGAGCCTGACAGCCAAGTCTCTCGTTGCCCCCCAGACCCATAGCTTCTTCGCGTTCGTTTAAGGGGCTGAGGTTCTCTGCGCCCTTGCGCACGCGGCACTTACACGTCATACAGAACCCATTGCCCCCACAGGCGCTTTCCATGGGAATGTCGTTTGCCTGGGCGACCTCGAGAATAGTCTGATCCGGCTGAGCATCTACAGTTTTTTCCTGACCGCTGAGAAGAAAGGTGATTTTTGGCATGTGAACAGTATGCAGTACACGGTTTACATTGCGAAAGCTTTTTTCGCCTACTTGCTTTCTCACTGCGATCTACTCAGGGATACTAGTGTTGTGCCATCCCACTCACCACTCCTCTCCGTTCGCGGTATACACGTCTCTATTGCAGAGAAGGAGATTGTACGTGGATGTTCGCTCTCGGTGTTGCCGGGCGAACTTCATGTCATTATGGGGCCGAACGGAGCAGGAAAGTCATCACTCGTTCACGCATTGATGGGGCATCCCGCGGTGCAGGTGACTCGTGGATCTGTTCGATTCTGTGGCAAGAACCTGCTCGACCTTGCTCCTCACGAACGGGCGCAGGCAGGGCTCTTTCTTGCTTTTCAACATCCTCGGGAAATCGCTGGCGTGAGTGTGCGGGATTTTCTTTTCTCTGCGCTTACTGCACAGAACAAATCCCTTGCGCCACTCGAGTTCCATGATCGATTGGCCCGAGAGATGGCCCTACTCAAGGTGGACAGTGCATGGGAGGATCGTTCAGTGCACCAGGGGTTTTCGGGGGGAGAGAAGAAGAAGCTTGAAGTTTTACAGTTGCTTGTATTAGAACCAAAGCTTGCTTTACTGGACGAAACAGATTCTGGACTCGATCTCGATGCACTGGCGGTAGTTGCTGAGGGACTGAAACATCTGCGCAAACGGCATCCATCTTTTGCGGCGGTTCTCGTCACACACAATATTCGCTTTTTGCGTGTACTCCGTCCTGATCGCGTGCACGTTATGCTCAATGGCAAGATCGTAGAGACCGGCGGCGCGCCACTCGTGCGTCGGCTAGAGAAAGAGGGATTTCAAAAACACATCGGCCTGGACACATAAGCTCTGCAGAGCTTCTTTGAGGGCTCGTAGGACTCTTTCTCTCCCTACAGTAAAACTGATATGATGGTGCTCCTTTCCCCTCTTTTCTTCATGGAAAATACATGCACTTCTTGTAAGCCTCACTGCTGGTTTGCGTTTTTGCTTATCGTAGTTGCTGGTGGTTTTTATCTCACGGGTAAGGTGATCGAACAGCGCGACTTCTCGCCGATGACGATTGCCGTTGAAGCTACAGGAAAAGCAGCAGCAACTCCGGATATTGCCGTTGTGAGCTTTGGGGTCAAAACGGGCCGACAGTCGACCGCGCAGCAGGCAATGAAGCTGCTCAGTGAAGAAATGGCCGATGTCATTGCTGCAGTAAAGAAGCAAGGCATCGAAGATAAGGATGTCACAACGGACTCTCTCTCGCTTCAGCCAGAGTATGACTGGAAGGATGGTCAGCAGATTCCTCGTGGGTTTCAGGCCATGCAGTCTCTGCACGTGAAGGTGCGGGATCTCGATAAGATTGGTGATCTGCTTGCTGCGGTAACAAGCGAAGGGGTGAACCAGGTCGGCGGAGTTGACTTCACCATGGATGATCCAGAAATGCTACAGGCCGCTGCACGTGATAAGGCGATTCAGAAAGCCGAGGCAAAGGCTAAGCTCCTTGCGGACCAGCTTGGCAAAGACATCAAGCGACTGAAAGGTTTCTCTGAGGGGGGCGGCTATGTGCCGGCGATGGATTACCGCAAGGCTAACGTGATGATGGAGAGTGTGGGTGTGGGCGGTGGCGCACCGGTTCCGTCGATTGCCGTTCCTGCTGGGGAACAGGAAGTAAATGTCTCGGTGTCACTAATTTACGAATTACAGTAATCAAAGCTTCATTGAGCGCTATGGAACCTCTCTGGGTTCTGTGGCGCTCTTTGAGTTCACCATCTTTCCCTTTTTCCTGCACAGTGTGCATGTTCACGAGAAGAGTGAAGCGATCTCTCTGCGCGTAGCGACGAGAATGCTCCCAATTGTGATACAGAGGAGGCCGAGAAGGAGAGGAAGATCAACTTTTTCTCGCACAACCAGTAAGTTGAAGAGCAGTGCGGCAAGCGGCGCGGCTGCAATCCAAAGAGAAATCACCACAAGAAAACTTCCGAATGCACGATTGCCCCACTGGAATCCGAGCCCATAGAGCAGATTGATAATAACGGGGATCCAAATGAATGCGATAAGTGTTACGAAGAGCCCGAAAAGCGGCGATGTGTATGACCATCCGAAGACCGTGCCTCTGGGAGGGATCTTACTGAGAAAAACGCCGAACCATGTGATGATGAACTGCGCGGCGAGGAACGCGAGCAACACAAACAACTTCAGCATGGCCGCAGTGTATCACGGCTACTCTTCATCTTCGTCCTTTTCCTCTGCGACATCGCACGTGCAGGCATTCTCATCACATTCGCACCCGCCGCACAGTTTGCAGATCGGCTGACTGCAGAGATCACATGTGAACTCGTCCATGGATAGAAATGGGGAAAGGAAACACATTGTCTCCCGACCCCACCTTTACGTGCAAGAGTGGTGATTTTGGCTACTCGAAGCGCATTGCTTCAATGGGGTGTAACTTGGCGGCGCGTCTTGCAGGGTAGAGACCGAAGATCAATCCGGTTCCCACTGCCATACCAATAGAGAGCAGAATAGAGTTGATTGTGAGAGCAAATGAGAGGTCGCCGAGGAACTTTGCAGCGAGCCTTGTCATGAGGAACCCGAGGAGGCCGCCTCCAACAATACCAATGAGTCCTCCAAGCAGCGTAAGGGCAACAGCCTCGATGAGGAACTGCAATAAAATGTCGCTTCGACGGGCACCCACTGCTTTACGTAGACCGATCTCCTTTGTTCGTTCTGAAACAGAGACCAGCATGATGTTCATAATGCCGATGCCGCCGACAACGAGTGAGATGCCGGCGATGAGGCCGAGGAAGATGGTGATCGAAAGCGTGACGGTGCCGATGATCTCCGTTGCCTGTGCGAATGAACGGGAAATGAAGTCATCCTTATCAGGATCATCATTCGGATTATCGATGTTGTGGCGCTGGCGAAGCAGCGACTTAATATCCTCGGTCGCGAGATCGATGTTGCCTACAGCCTGCAGAGAAATATAATCGATGTAGCGTCCCTTGCTCGTCAGGGTCTGCGCGACAGTGAATGGAATGTAGATAGGCGTATCCATCTGTGCCCCCATTGCTCCTCCGAGGGTTTTGAGAACACCGACGACAGTGAATTTACGTTCCCCGACACTAATACGTTTGCCGAGAGGATCCGAGTTCCCAAAAAGATCTTCAGCAGTTTTGCCGCCCAATACCACGACACTTTGGCCCCCCTTCAGGTCTCCATCACTGAGCAGGCGTCCATTGGCAACCTTCATGGACCAGTTTTCGAAGATATCTTTGGTTGACCCCATGATCATAGGGCTCACTTCTTCTGTTCCGAATTTCACTTTCTGTGCGACGAAGATCACGGGAACGACATTCTTGACTGTCGAGAGCTTGGCAAGCGCCTCTGCGTCGCTCTCGGTGAGCGTATTGGTTTCTTTGCCGATTTCCTGCAGTCCTTTGGAATGGATTTCGAAGGTGTTTCCGCTGAAGTCGCTTACCTGGTCTAAAATGAAGTTCTGGAAGGTCGCACCAACTGAAACCATCAGTACCACAGAACCCACGCCGATGATGATGCCGAGCGTTGTGAGCAGCGATCGCGAGATGTTGCGGGTGAGTCCTTCGAGGGCCGATCGGAGAGTGTCTTGTATACGCATTATTCGTAGCGAAGAGCTTCGATAGGATTGAGTTCCGCGGCTTTGCGGGCCGGATAAATACCAAAGACGAGTCCGGTGCCCCCTGCCATGATCAAGGCGGCGAACATGGCGATGGGATTCAAAGCAAAAATGTATCGGTCGAGGAATTTTCGTGCGATGCCAACAATGATGGCATTCAGACTTACTCCGAGCAGTATGCCAATCAGGCCCCCAAGCAACGTGAGGACAATGGCCTCGATGAGGAATTGCAGCAGGATGTCATTGCGGCGCGCTCCAAGGGCTTTGCGCAGGCCGATCTCACGGGTGCGTTCCGTCACGGCGACCAGCATGATGTTCATAATGCCGATGCCGCCGACAACGAGCGAAATTGTCGCAATCATTGTAATAAAGGCGGTCAGACTTATGGATACTGTGCCCAAGATTTCCTGTGCCTGCTCTGCGGTGCGGACGAGAAAGTCATCATTGTCCGTCTCTGGCCCCGTTTCTGGAGGGATGATGTTGTGGCGGCGGCGGAGCAAGAATTGAATATCGGCAACAGCGTCTGCTGTGTCGCCTGTTGACATTGCCGTGACCATGTCGACGTAGGAGCGCTGCGAAACGATGTGGGCTGTCTCGAAGGGAATGATGATCCGCTCATCCATGTTCTGAAAGAACTGGGATCCTACCGACTCCAGCACGCCGATCACCGTGTACTTCTTATTGCCAATCTCGATGCGCTTGCCGAGCGGGCTCTGGTTAAAGAAGAGATCCTTGGCAGTGTCGGGTCCGAGCACGGCAACTGCCCGACCCTCCAGCTCATCCTGCTCGTCGTGCAGACGGCCCTCGGTAACACCGACAACTTGGTTCAAGTAGTAGTCCGGCGTAGTGCCTACGACGCGCGTATCGGTCTGCTCGGTACCGTAGGTGGTTTTGCCTTGTACGAAAATGATAGGGGCAACATTCGAAATAGTCTGAAGTCTCTTCAGAGCATCTACGTCATTGAGGGTGAAGCTATCGAAATCGGGATTGAGCGTTGCCGCTCCCTGCTCCGGGCCGTTCTCGCCCGGCCACATGGCAATGGTCTTGGGCCCGAGCGCACTAATCTGCCCTAAGATGACGTTTCGCATGCTCTCTCCCACGCTCGTCATGAGTACCACAGCACCGACACCAATAATGATGCCGAGCATAGTAAGAAGAGATCGGGCACTGTTGCCCTTCACTGCTTTGAGCGCGATGGTGACGGTATCGCGAAGTTGCATTGGCAAAGAATTACTTGAGCTCTTTCACCTGACTGGCAATGCGACGCGTGAACGTCTTGTTATCTGAAACGATGCGGCCATCCATAATTTGGATGATGCGCTCGGCATGCTCTGCTGTCGTTTTTTCGTGTGTGACGAGAATGATTGTGTGCCCCGCTTGATGGAGTTTCTGCAGGATTTCCATCACATGTTTGCCCGATGCGGAGTCTAGGTTTCCTGTGGGCTCGTCGGCAAAAATGATCTCTGGCTCCGTGACGAGGGCACGCGCGATAGCCACGCGCTGCTGCTGTCCACCCGAGAGCTGATTACTCAGGTACGTGGCGCGGTCAGTGAGTCCGACAGCCTTGATGGCCTTCATAGCACGATCATAGCGATCGGCTGGGCGAGTGGCGCTGTGATAGAGGAGCGGGAGCGAGACATTATCGATAACACTCGTTCGTGGCAGCAGGTTGAACGACTGGAACACGAAACTCACACTTGAAGAACGAATGCGCGCCAGTTCATCCTCCCCCTTCTGCTCTGTGGATTCGCCCTTAAAGTGATAGTGACCTTTTGTCGGAACATCCAAAAAACCCAAGATATGCATGAGCGTGGATTTTCCTGACCCCGATGGGCCCATGATAGCCACAAATTCTCCTGTGTTGATTTGTAAGTTGATATCGTAAAGCACAGGAGTTTCGATCGTCTCGTTGAAGTACGATTTATAGAGGTTCTTGGCTTCGATCAGCGGTGAAGATTCTTTTTTTGGCATGGTTACTGCTTAATGAGGACGACCACAGTCTCCTCTTCGGTAAGTCCAGTGACAACTTCGACATCGGTATCGGATTCCATGCCGGTCGTCACGGGTTTGTCGACAACTTTTCCGTTTTCGAGGATACGGATAACCTTGCCTTCGCCGTTTTTCTGAATAACGGATCGTACCGGAGCGAGCAACACATCTTTGCGCTCTCCTGTGATGATTTCAGCGTCGCCCGTCATGCCGATCTTGAATTCATCGTGCGGGTATACGAAGTTTAAGCTCACGCGATACTTCGAGACACCATCGATCTTGGTGGGCCCCGGCTCGATTGATGTGACCTTGAGCGCGTAGTTCACTCCCGGGAACGCATCAAGCTCAATGGAGCCGCTCTGCGAAAGCTGTACCTTGGGAATATCGACCTCTGAGAGGAACATCTCGACACGGAAGGGCGAGGCTCCAAGCATATTGATGGAGTGATTGGCGTTGTCCGGATCACCGGTGAATTCTCCTTCCTTGAAGTCAATTTTCGTGATGACGCCGTCCGCCGGTGCGCGGATGATGGTGTCTTCGAGCTTTGCGCGAGCTCTGGCCACATTTGCTCCGACGGCGTTCATGTTTGCACGTGAGGCAGTGAGCTGCGTCTCGCGTGGACCGGCTTTCTTGAGGGCAAGTTGCGCCTCCTGTGTGCGCAGGGAGGTTTCGTACGTAATAATTGCGGATTCTGCAGTCTGCTTGGCTGCTTTGGCGGCAGCGTACGTGCTCTCTTCTGTCGCAATGCTCGTGTCGTAGCTGGCAGACGCATCACGCAGGTCACTCATTGCGGTATTGATGG
>CAYOLJ010000019.1:0-14816 GCA_964404805.1 uncultured Candidatus Peribacteria bacterium | reverse complement strand
ACGATTCTTTCGAGCATCGGCGGACTGCGGCTGGCTATTGTCGCAGGATTCGCCGTGGTCACGATCACCGGTAAGCTCGTGCAACGACGTCTCGACAAAGAGCCCCCGACTTCCGGTAGTGCATCTGGCAAGAAATCCCCAACCCCAGCCGGCCCTCACTCCCTCGATCTCGCACCGCCGATGCCAGTCATTGACGCTGAGCACAGACAAGAAATCGGCGATTCGCCATTCACTCAGCACGATAAGCAACCCGAAGAGCCGGCATCCGAAGAGAGCGCGACCGCATCGGAAGAAACATCGAAATTGAGCGAGCTCGCATTCAAAGAAGAGGAAGCGCCGAGCTGGCTCAAGCAAGGACACGACGAAGCCGAGAAACGCGGGCATACCGTCGTAACGGCCGCCCCAGCGCCGACAGAACCAGAACCTATCGAAGCCCCATCTGCGTCATCTCAGTCTGAGAAGCAGAAAGAGCAACGTTCTGTGCCCCCATGGCTGGCCGAAGGTCCCCAGAGGGAATCTGTGCCAGCGACACCATCCCTCGAACCTGTCGCCCCTCCTCCACAGGCACCCGCAGAGCCGACTCCTCAACCTGAGCCGGTTGTTCCTCCGTCAGCAGCTTCAGAGCCGCAGACACCCGTGACTACCACTCCTGAACCTGTTAGTGCTCCGTCTCCGATGCCCGCTCCTGTCCCCACTCCGAAAATAGAAAAACAGGAAGCCGCACCTGCACCGGCCCCCATCGCAGAAGAGACCAAGCCAGATGACATGAAAGAGGAAGAAGATACCCAGAAAGAACTGACCCCTGTCGAACGCGAGAAGCGCCGCAAGAAGCGCGCCCGCTACCGCGCCAATAAGAAGAAGCGCGAAGAGATCGCCAGTCAGGAGGAACCATCGGAGGAACCGAAAGAACAGGAAGTAGCTCCGCCACCCAAGACTCCGGACAGCAAGCCGGTACCCGCAGAGCAGCCAGAGGAATCGGATGAGCCTATTGCCATCATTCGGGCCGAAAATATCTCACAGGACAAGAAGGGCAAAAAGGAGTTGTAAAGACGCTGGAAAGCCTTCGCAGTTCGCACTAGGATACGTACACCTGTGGCGGGCGTAGCTCAGTTGGTTAGAGCGCCAGGTTGTGGCCCTGGAGGTCGTGGGTTCAACCCCCATCGCTCGCCCCACTTAGTACAAACAGCATTAAAAAATGGCGCATTCTTGCAGTGTCTTTCATCGGCGGAATCGAAGGAGTAGGAATCATGCGACAATAGCGCAGGAGTGTGGCCAGTAACGGTTCGCACTCCTGCGGACTGCGTAGAAGTACCCTTCTCAAAGGAACCCCCCACTGATACACTTTCTACTCGCATATGGCTGAACCCCAATTTCGCACTCCCAAAGGCACGCACGATGTCCTCCCCGAGGAACAGCGTTACATGACGTACATCAAAAAGGCTGTGCGACATCGCGCTCGTCAAGCAGGCTACAGGCGCATGGATCCCCCAATGTTTGAGGATCGACGCATCTTCGAGCGCGGCATTGGCGAGCACACGGACATCGTGGAGAAGGAGCTTTTTTCCGTCTCAGGCAGACGCAAAGATGTACAGGAGGATAAGTCGGAATTTGCGCTCCGTCCGGAATTTACCGCTGGCATGTGTCGCAGCTACATCGAACACGGTATGCAACAGCTGCCTCAGCCGGTCGAACTCTATGCCATTGGACCGTGCTTCCGCCACGACCGACCGCAGAAGGGACGGTTCCGCCAGTTCCACCAGTTCGACTTAGAAGTCGTCGGCCTCAAAGATCCCAGCCTCGACGCACAGCTCATCCACGTCATTGCCAAGATCTTCGCCGATCTGCGAATTCTGGATCGGCTCACGCTCCAGATCAACAACATCGGAACGGCCGAGAACCGCGACGCCTACGTGCAAGCGCTCAAAGATTTCTTCATCGGCAAAGAGCGTAACCTGCCAGAGAAAGACCGTGAGCGTCTGCAGACGAACCCACTCCGTCTACTGGATTCGAAAGAGGAAGACACGCAGGTCATGCTCAAGGGTGCTCCATTGTTCGAGCAGTTTTTGAGCGACGAGAGCAAACAGTACCATGCCACTCTGCTCGAGTACCTCGATGCGCTCGGTGTTGCCTACGTGCCCAACCCACACCTCGTACGTGGACTCGACTACTACACCCAGACGGTGTTCGAGTTCTGGGACCAGTCGACCGGTGCGCAGAATGCGGTGGGTGGCGGCGGACGCTACGACGGCCTGATGGAGCTCTTGGGGGGCCAACCCACCCCAGGTGTGGGATTCGCCGGTGGTATGGAACGCATCGTGTGGCACATGAAGGAAGCAGGCGTGCAGGCCCCACACAAAGATCAGGTCGATATCTTTGTGGCACAGCTGGGCCCCGAAGCCAAGAAGACGTGCCTCCTCCTTATTTCGGATCTCAGAGAGAAGGGCGTGCACACCGTGGGTGCGCTGGGCGAAGCGAGCCTCAAGAGCCAAATGCGCCTCGCCGACAAGTTCGAGGCAAAGTTCGCGCTCTTGCTGGGTAAAATGGAAGTGAAGCGCGGCACGATCATCTTAAGAGACATGCAGAAAGGCCAGCAGCAGGAAGTGCCCTTCGAGGGCATCATCGATCGCGTAATCACCCTGCTCGGCGAAAAGAACCTCGATACGTACACACTACGGGATCAGTTTGAGGGAGGGACGGACGACTAGGTTTTTCCACGTATCCTCTCCCCCTTTATCCCCCTCTCCATAGAGAGTGGGAATGGCTTCACTCTCCACTTTCTCTTGTGGAGAAACGGGACGGGAGATAGAGGTTACGTTGAAAGAATGAGGAAGAAGAGCCACCCACCGCTTCGCCGCGGATATTTTGGATATCAAATTTGGGGGTCCGCCGCCACGGGGGGTGAAGGGGAAGACCCTGCCCCGCAGCGCGCAAACTCGTGCGGGGACAGCCGACGAGTTGGCTCCGAATCCTTGGAGGAGCCAGCGAGGAGGCACAGGGCCGGGCGGAGTGTGGGTTGGCGGCGGAGCGTTTTCTTTCTCTCTTTCTTTGTCGCCCTGACAAAGAAAGAGAACAACATACAAAATATGAAAGAGTGCCCGTCTCACCTCTTAAATATCCAAATTCTTCACCGTCTTTGCACGGCTCTGGATGAACTTGCGGCGCGGGGCGACCTCGGGCCCCATGAGGGTCGAGAAGGTGGCGTCGGCCAACTCGACATCCTCCATGGTCACGCGCATCATGCTGCGACTCTCGGGGTTCATGGTCGTGTCCCACAGCTGATCGGGATTCATTTCGCCCAGACCCTTGTAGCGCTGGATGTTCACGCGCGATGTCCTCTTGGGTTCCTCCTTTTTCTTCGCTCCCTTCGTGAGTGCTTTCATTTCTTCTGTCTCCTCTGTTTCTTCCGTCTCCTCTTCACCCTGCAGATCCTTTTCGGCCACACCCCACCTCTTGAGCGTTTTCTCTTTTTCGTCGTCGCTGTAGGCGTACTCCATCTCCTTACCACGCTGAATCTTGTAGAGCGGTGGCTGGGCGATGTAGATGAAACCTCCTTCAACGAGCTCCGGGAAATAGCGGAAGAAGAGGGTCAAGAGGAGCGTGCGAATATGGGCACCGTCTACGTCGGCATCGGTCATGATCACCACGCGGTGGTACCGGAGCTTACTCAAGTCCTTCACCTCGCCAATTCCCACTCCTAGCGCGATGATGAGCGCTTTGATTTCGTTGTTAGCCAGCATCCTGTCGAGCCGGGCCTGCTCCACATTAAGGATCTTGCCTCGAAGCGGCAGAATGGCCTGGTAGTGGCGATTGCGTCCCTGCTTGGCACTGCCACCGGCGCTGTCACCCTCGACAATGAAGATCTCGCATTCGCTGGGATCGCGACTGGAACAATCTGCTAATTTACCCGGCAGCGTCATACCCTCCAGCGCCCCTTTGCGGATTACCGAGTCACGGGCGGCGCGGGCGGCGAGACGCGCGCGGGCGGCGAGCAGACACTTGGCCACAATGTTTTTTGCTTCACCGGGGTGTTCCTCGAAATACTCGGCCAGCTTCTCATTCACCACCGTCTCGACCGCAGTCTTCATCTCGGCATTGCCGAGCTTGCTTTTCGTCTGCCCTTCGAACTGCGGATCCTTAAGACGTACGGAGACGATCGCCGTAAGACCCTCGCGCACATCCTCGGCCGAAAGATTTTCATCCTTCTCTTTAAGCAGGCTCTGAGAGCGCGCATAGGCGTTGATGGTGCGCGTAATGGCTGCCTTAAACCCCGTGAGGTGGTGACCGCCCTCCATGGTGTGGATGTTGTTGGCGAAGGTCGCCACCATCTCCTGAAAGGACTGCGTGTACTGCAGCGCCACCTCCACAAAACCATCGGAGGTCTCTTTCTCAAACCAGATGGGCTTGCCGATGACATCGCGGGACTCGTTGAGGTGCGACACGTACGCAGCGATACCTCCTTCGAAATGAAAGCGGTACAGACGCGCCTGTTTCTGATCTTCTTCAGAACGTTGTTCACGCTCATCCAAGAGTGCAATCGTGATACCACGCGTCAAGTACGCCTGCTGCCGAAGCCGGTTCATAATCGTCACAAGCGAGAATTCCAACGTGTCGAAAATCTGTTTATCGGGCCAGAATCGAATGAGAGTGCCGCTCTTCTTCGCCTCGCCTTTCGGCTTCACATCAGCCAGAGGCTTGCCGCGTTCGTAATCCTGTACCCAGATTTTTCCGTTGCGATACACCTCGGCATGCATCTTGGCGCTGAGTGCATTCACGACCGACGAGCCCACGCCGTGCAGACCTCCTGAGACCTTGTATCCGCTATCATCGCCACCAAACTTGCCACCGGCATGGAGTGTCGTGAGCACGATTTCGAGTGCGGACTTTTTGAGTTTGGGATGAATGTCGACGGGAATACCACGTCCGTTATCTTCTACGCTCACAGAACCGTCGTCGTGCATGATAACTGTGATGAGCGTGGCGTGACCACCCATCGCTTCGTCAATTGCGTTGTCGACGATCTCGTAGACCAGATGGTGCAAACCACGCTGATCGGTGGAGCCGATATACATGCCCGGACGCTTGCGAACGGGCTCCAGGCCTTCTAAAACCTGGATGTTCTCGGCGTTGTACTTCTTTGTAGTCGCCATATCTTGGTGGATTCTAGTGAGAACGGACGGCGGTGGCAATGCCTGAGATCGTCACATTGAAGAGGTTTTATGTTTTTTTCGGTGGACCGATTTTCTCTCGGTCGACGGGGCAAATCCTTGACCCTCCAGGTTACAGGGAAGAGGTTTTTTCCTTGCAAACACTTGCCCTCTCCCTTACCCTTTTCCGGCGCAATGGCCATTCATGCTCACAGAAACGGCGACGAATCCAATGACCGCCTTCAGCAGCGGTTCAAGGGACAGGTGCAGCGTACGGGGCTTTTAAAGCTCCTGCGTGAGCGTTCCCGCCTCAAGAAAACGCCGAACAAACGTATTCTTCGGCAACGCGCCCTCAAGCGCGAAGGTTTCCGCGAGGTCAATCGCAAGAAGAGGTTCTATTCCAACATGTAACAACACGTAAAGAGTGTAGAAGAAGACGGAGGGCGGTTTTTTGCGAGCTTTAACGCCGCCCTAACTTGAGAAGAGAGATGGCCCGAGTCATCTGCTCATCACGCTCGGCCGACGGCACCACGACATCCGGCTCAACACCCAGACCGTCAATTTTGTGCCCGAGCGGAGAAAGCCACTCGGCAATGGTGAGCTTGAGACTCGATTTGTCGCTGAACTCCAGTACTTCCTGCACGGTGCCCTTGCCGAACGTCTGCTCGCCGAGAATAGTGGCACGCTTCGTATCTTGCAGTGCGGCCGCCACGATCTCAGAAGCCGAAGCAGAACCACCGTTCACGAGCACAATGAGGGGAACAGAAGGTTTGATTGTGGGTTCATCCTCGGTACGCTCCGTGCGCTCGCCCGTACGCGAGCGAATCGTGGCCACACCCGATCCCTTAGGCAAGAAGTTGCTCGCCACGACGGTGGCAGCGTGCAGCAGGCCTCCCGGATTACTGCGCAGATCGAGGATCACACCCCTGGGATTCTGATCTTGAATGTGCTTCATCTCCGGTCGCAGATCCGTCTCTGAGAGCTTGCCAAACTGCATAAGTTTCACAACGGCAATGTCCTCCTGCCACTTGATCTCGATCTCAGGTACTTTGATCGTATCGCGCGTCACTTCGACATCGAACTCCGTGCCACTACGACGGATGCGTAACTTTGCCACGGATCCCTTGGGACCACGTACATGATCGACCATTTCTTCATACGGCAGATCTAGAAGGCTTTTGCCATCCACAGCGATGATCTGATCGTTGGGCTTAAGGCCAACCTTCTCGGCTGGTGAGTTCGACAATGGCGTGACGATGGTCAGCACGCCTTCGCGATCCTCCACCTGGGCTCCGATGCCTGATACCTCACCCTGAATGCGCGACTGGAACGCACGGGATCCCGCTGGACGGTAGAACGTGGAGTAGGGATCCCCCAGGCTTTTGACAATCGCTTCCGCGGCGTTGTAGGCGGTATCGTCGGCATCGATCACATCGGCGTGGAGGTAATCCTGCTCGATAATCTTCCAGAGTGTTTCCAGAATCTGCGCCTTGGGCAGCTCGCTCGCCGTAGTCGTCTGTGAGCGACTGGGGGTGAAACGAATCTCCACAGTGGGAATGTTATCCGTTGTATTCCGCTGTCCACCGTCCTCCCCCAACACCTTGCGCAGGAAGAGGCGCGCCTCTTTGCCCGTGAGCACTTCTTCCACACCAAAGAGTGCATTCGACTGCGGCTCCATCCAACCCTGATACACCGCTACACCGACTGCGCGAGCCAATGCGTCACTCGTGCGAGCATCGCGATACTGCGTGGTCGGCTCGGCCGTCATGTGTCGCAATGCCACCACTACTTCGAGTGCCTCTCCACGGGTGATGGGTTGTGCGGCATACAATTCATTGCCAAACGTCTGCAGTGCATCCACGGCGTATGCCGCCTTGATGTACTCCTCAAGATCCCGCGGAACACGGCGATAGGGCAGAATAGCCCGATCACCTCCCGTGGTACCGAACACTTTCACACAAGCGCGAATAAATTCCCCACGCGAAACCGGAGTCACGTCAGTCATGCGCAACACATCGGCCACCGGAACTGCGGCAACCACAGACAGTGGGAGCAACAGGAATCCGACCGAGAGGAGAAAAAACTTCGCAGTGGAGAGAGAGCGCATGCGTTGAGGGGGGAAATCGCGAGAACGTGGTGTGTGTGCACACCTCGAAAGTGGAGCCATTCTACCCACCCCTCCTCCGCGTCACAACCAATGACCTATGAGCTCGCACGCACGAATGTATCCGTCACGACCAGGTGCCCGTGCTCTTTTCGATTTTCATTGCGAAAGAGCAAAGTGCTCAGTATCCAGAACCCACCCAAAACATAAAAGAGCGACGGAATGAGAATGAGAGAGACGAGATGGAGAAAGGACCCTTCAGCGAAACCGAACAGTTCCCCGAGTGTACGTGGATTACCAGGCAGAAGATCGGGTAATGACACCATGAAATTGAAAAGCCCGTGCAGCACGACGGCAATCGTGAACCCTGTAAGAATCATCTGGCGTCGAAAGACGTCTTTTTCGGGTAGACGCAGAAATGCCCATGCCACGCCCGAGAGGAGAGAAGTTTTGCCGTGACGACGCGCCTCGTCCAACGTCGGCCCCGCAAAAATCGCGAGCCCGAGGAAGTACCCCAGCACTCCCGTCGAAACGATGTGCACCATCGTCGTGAGAATGGAGCGACCAATTACATTGCCGGCGAATCCGCCCCAGTCGGCTGAAGCGGGTGCGAGTAGATACTCGCGCACGAACCCCACAAAGTATGTGGGATTGATGATGTTCTCGGCAAAAGCGAACCCAATAGCGACAATAATGCCCAACTCCACGACATCGTTGATACTCCGAAAGAATGTCGTGCCGCTCTTACGCAGCACCCAGAATTTACTCCCCTCCTCGATCACACCGACGAGAATGAACGCCAATAGTGTCGAGAGCAGTGTGGTCTGGACTTCTGGCACTTCGACGATGGCACCCGTCACGAGAGCGCTACTCGAACGCGTGAAGTTCTCGGGAACGATCTTAAAGAGCAGAAACTGCAGCTCCACCCCCCTGCGTACGAGTGCATCGTAGAAGAGAATCGGTGCCGTACTGAGCATGCCCGAGAAGAACATGAGCATGACCAGACTCATCCGCTCCCAGTGGTACTTGAGAAAGAGCGCACACCAGATCACCGCTGGAATGAGCGCTACTCCGATCGCGAGCAGGTGCGCCATTCGCTCCACGCCCGCCTCTTGCCAGAGCAGGTGAAACACCACCCAGAAAATGAATGTTCCGAGCACCGTTGCCTTGATGTGTGCGATCCACGGACCAAAGAGGAACCGCCATGCCAGCGCAATGCCCACCACGCCCAATGCCGAGAAGAAGGCATCGATACTCTGAGTATGATCGAGAAGTGTGCGCTCAAAACCGATGAGCACGAAACTTAAGATTGTCCCGACGACAATGGCAAAAACATACTCCTTGGCGTGCTTCCAGCGCACGAGCCCCATGCCAGCAATCGCACAGGCGATCGCAGCAAAGAGAATGCCACGCCTCAGGCCTGCAGGCCCCTCGAATGGAGAGATGGTACCGAACGTCCGAATAGTCAGAATGAAGAGCACAGCCGTGCCGATGATGGAAATCAGTACGACGCCAACAGAGGGCAGATAGGGATGGCGATGCTCGATCGAAGAAATTGGCTCCACATCGAGAAGCGATATGTTCACAATCCCAACCCACACACGCGTGAGTAGTGCTGAGAGCACGAGGAAGAGCAGGAGCATCCCCATGACGACGAATGCGCTCTTACCTGCCTGTGCTGCAGTCTGTTCCGCCGCCAAGGCAATGGATGGCAGCAGAGTTGCTCCAACGGTTGTCATGGCGAGTGCCACACGACGAAAGATAAGGGACATGTGTTTGAGTTGATTATAACATATATTTTGATCCTTGAAAATACGTCGAATCCCTCAGGAGACGGAGCGGAGTGGCAGTTTGCGCGAGCATTCGCTACGCTCCCACTCGACATGCCAGCCACCTCTCTCGACCAGCTCGTTTCTCTCTCTAAGCGTCGCGGCTTCATCTTCCCCGGATCCGAGATCTACGGCGGTCTCGCCAACACGTGGGACTACGGTCCCTTGGGCGTAGAGCTCAAGAATCGCGTGAAGAAGGAATGGTGGAAAACCTTCGTCCACAAGCGTCCTGACATGGTGGGGCTCGATGCCGCGATTCTGATGAACCCCAAGGTGTGGGAAGCGAGCGGGCACGTGAGCAACTTCAACGACCCTCTGGTGGACTGTAAAAACTGCAAAGAGCGCTTTCGCGGCGACAAGCTACTCGAAGAGAAATTGGGAGTGGAAGCGGCAGCCGTGCTCACACTCGATCAAGTGCAGCCCATGCTCGTCGCCGAAAAAATCCCCTGCCCCGCCTGCGGCAAAATCGCCTGGACCGAAGCCAAAAAGTTCAACCTCATGTTCAAGACGCAACAGGGCGTGATCGAAGGAGAGGGCAGCGACATCTACCTCCGCCCCGAGACTGCGCAGGGCATCTTCGTGAACTTCAAGAACGTGATGAACACCATGCGTCCCCGGCTTCCCTTCGGCGTGGGACAGATCGGCAAGGCGTTCCGCAATGAGATCACACCGGGTAATTTCACCTTCCGCACGCGGGAGTTCGAGCAGATGGAAATCGAGTACTTCGTGGAACCAGGTGAGGATAAAAAGGCGTTCGAAGAATGGAAGGAGACCGTCTGGGATTGGTACCTGTCTCTGGGTATCACGAAGAAAAACCTGCGCATACGCGAACACGACAAGAAAGAACTCAGCCACTACAGCTCCCGCACGATCGACATCGAGTACCAGTTCCCCTGGGGATGGGGCGAGCTCTTTGGGCTGGCGAATCGCGGGGATTTCGATCTCTCGCAGCACGAGAAAACCAGTGGCGAAGACATGAAGTACACAGACTTAGACGATGCCACCAAGAAGTTCCTGCCCCATGTGGTTGAGCCGAGCTTCGGCTGCGATCGCACGGTCTTGACCTTCCTACTCGAGGCCTACACCGAAGAAAAGCTCGAGAACGGCGAGACGCGCACCGTGATGAAGTTTCATCCCAAGCTCGCTCCGATTGATGTGGCCATTCTGCCGCTCAGTAAGAAGGAACACCTCGTCGCCAAGGCACAAGAGCTGTACAAAAAAGTTGTACAAGAGACGGACCTCGTTGTGGATTTTGATGTGACGGGCAGTATCGGCAAGCGCTATCGCCGGCAGGATGAGATCGGCACACCCAAGTGCGTGACAGTGGACTTCGGCACGCTCGGGGAGGATGACAAGCAGGGGGCGAGTGACACGGTGACCCTACGTGACCGCGACAGTCTCAAGCAGGAACGCATACACATCGAGGAGCTCGTCGGGAAACTTCGCTGAATTCTTAAGAGAAAACGGTTGCAGGGAAGAATCGCCTTCTGTATAAACAACCCGCACTTTCGATCGATCGTCGCGGTCCTGATCCTAAAAGGGTGAGACCCTGAGGGAAATCCTCCGCACCAGACGAGTAGACATCGAAGGGAAGCCAAGGATACTTCCACCGCACCGAGATCAACAGACTGCACGGTCTGCATCCCTTACGTCCTACGCCCTAATCCCTACCCCCTCACCCATGTCCCTCCCGACGGAAAAGGAACTGTTCGTGGCCGCCTGTCACATCGGCCACCCCAAGAACAAATGGAATCCGCGCATGGCGCCGTACCTCTACGGCGTACGCAGGGGCATTCATATCTTCGATCTCACGCAGACGAAGACGCATTTGGAACTCGTCGTTGAGCAGCTGAAGAAACTGCAAGCAGAGGGTAAGACCATCCTCTTCGCCTCCACCAAGCAACAGAGCATTCCCCTAATCGAAGAGATCGGCGAGACACTCCGTCAACCTACGGTGACCAAGAAATGGATCCCAGGACTCCTCACCAACTGGCCTACTATCAAGCGTCGCATCAAGTATTTCCTCGAGCTTAAAGAATCGTTCCGCTCCGGTGAAATCGATAAGTACACCAAGAAGGAACAGACGATGCTGAGAAAGAAAATGGCCAAACTCGAGACGGCCCTTGGCAGCGTATCGGGTATGACGCGGGTTCCCGATGCCATCTTCGTGATCGACGCACTCCGCGACCGCGTAGCCGTACTTGAAGCGAACGTGCTCAAGATTCCCGTCTTCGGCATCTGCGATAGCAACGTGGATCCGAAACTCTTTCAACAATTCATTCCGGCCAATGACGACGCCGTGAAGTCTATCGGCATCATTCTCTCAACTGTTCGCGATGCGCTGGGCGGTTCCCCGAAGGAGCGCATTCCAACTAAAGAAAACGTTGCCGCCTAACCCTCATTCCTACGCCCTACGCCCTATCCCCTCGCCTATGTCCCCCGTCTCCGCCTCCGCCGTTTCTTCTCTACGTCAGCGCACCGGTGTTTCGATGATGGAGTGTAAGAAAGCACTCGAAGAGTCTCAGGGCAACGAAGAGAAGGCCATTGAAATTCTTCGTAAGCGCGGCATCGCGCAGGCAACCAAGAAGGCAGCACGTGATCAGTTCGAGGGTCTCGTGTTTCTCGCCCAAAATGCCGATACAGCAGCCTTGGTCCTGCTCAAGTGTGAGACAGATTTCGTCGCACGCGACGACAACTTCCGCACCACGGGCACGAGCCTCGTCGATACGCTGCTCGAGAAAGGCGAGGATGCTCTGAAAACGCTAGCGGAGAAAAGCGTTCCTGAACTCGTGCAGAAACTCGGTGAAAATATTTCGCTCGAAGAATGCCACCGAATAACAGGCACGACGCTCGGCACGTATCTGCACACGAACAGTAAGATCGGTGTGATCATCGCACTTGAAGGTGGCAAGTCAGAAGACGCCCGCGATGTCGCCATGCACGCGGCAGCTATGAATCCAACGGTCATGCGTCCCGAAGAGATGCCCGCTGAAAAAGTGGAGCAGGAAAAAGAGATCTGGCGCGAACAGCTCAAGAAGGAGGGCAAGCCTGAGGCCATGTTCGATAAGATCATGCTCGGCAAGGAGAAGAAATTCCGCGAAGAGAGCGCTCTGACCAAGCAGTCGTTCGTCAAGGACCCCACGAAGACCGTAGAGCAGTTCCTCGGAACGGCAAAAGTGACCTCCTACGTGCGTCTGGCTATTGGCTAAAAGCTGCCAAAGGAGCATATTTTGAAACGTTGCGACGTGAGACGTGCTTTCATGAGGCCATGAACACACCTTCACAGACCATCACGAAAGGCGTATAATGGTAGTTGATGCCTGCACCAAACATCCTCATCGCTGAAGATGACGCCGTACTCCGCGAGGTATACGTGAAGAAGTTTACCATCGGCGGTTTCACGATCCGTGCGGTGAAAGATGGACAGGAAGCGATTACAGAAATCGAGAAAGAGAAACCCGATCTCGTCATTTTAGATCTGAATATGCCGGTCTTGGATGGATTTGCCGTTCTGGAGCGGTTCCCGCGCGCGCAGCGTACCTTCCCGATTATCGTCCTCAGTAATTTCGGCGATACGAAGAACCAGGAGCGCAGCATCGGATTGGGTGCGGATGACTTCTTCATCAAGAGTGAAATGACCATCAAAACTCTGTTGGAGAAAGTGATGACCCTCCTCAAAGCAAAAGACATGTGGCAGAAGTAGCATGAGAGACAAATCTTCCCACGGGGACCTTCGGACGGTTTTTCTCCCATAAACTCTCTTTTCCCTTAGGTGGTGTCGCTTCCCACCGGGGACCTGCGGCCAGCGCTTAGAACCCGCGCCCTTCGACTGCGCTCAGGGCGCCCTGAGCGACGAGCGTCAGCGAGGAGTCGAACGGGCGAGACCCGCGCTTCGCGACGGTTTTTTATCAAGATACTTGCGCTCTCCTTCTCAACTCGTGGAGGAGGCGCGCCACGGGGGGGTGAAGAGGGAGGCCCTGCCAACGGCCGATGAGAACGACTCCGAATCCTTGTAGGAGTCGGCGAGAAGGCACAGAGCCGGGAGGAGTGGGGATTGGCGCGCCGGCGCTTTGGCTCCACCTTTGTCGCCGACAAAGGTGGAAAGAGCCCCAGATTTGTCGAATAATCCTACAATCTCACCACCACTCCAATCTCAATACCCAGTCTACAATCCCTCCCTCCACACACATTTTCGTGGTAAAATGGTAGGATACGCGCAACGTGAATTTCCTCCTCGTCCTCTTAGGCCTCCTCGCTCTGTGCGGAACAGTCGCCATAGTGCTCTGGGTGCTGCGCCTGTGGCAGGATATGCGACGTGAGCAGGATCTGGTCTTTCTGCAGATTCTGGTTCCCAAAAAAGAGAGTAAACAAGACCGGGAAGTGGAATCAGAGAAGTTCTCGGTAGGCCACGATTTCAAAATGGTCCTCGGGGTGATGGATCACCTCTACCAATCCCTCCACAGTCTCTACTCCACCTCTCCCACACGTTTTTGGCGCGGGCAGCCCTTCTTCTCGATGGAGTACGCCGCCTTGGCGGGCGAGATATTGTTCTTCGTGGTGTGCCCGCGTTCTGTCTCACATCTTGTTGAAAAGCAAATGACGGCGTTCTATCCGGATGTGATCATCGATGAAGTCGAAGACTACAATATTTTCACCGACTCCTCCGTTGTCTCGGCACAAGTGCTGCTGCCAAAGAAGCCCTTCGCGTCGGTATTCCGCTCGTACGAACAGCTCAAGAGCGACCCACTCAATACCATCACCAATGCCTTCTCAAAATTCAAAATCTCGGAGGGTGCCGCCATTCAGTTCGTGCTTCGACCGGTACGATCGGGCTGGCAGCAGAAGCTGCAGAAAGAAGCTGTGCGTTTGATCAACCCGAAGAAGAAGGAGCTCTCGTTCTGGAATCCCCTCCATTGGATCAGCGCCGTCATCAATCTCTTTCTGCCCGGCAGCGATCTCACTCCGCAGCAGGAACGGCAGTCTACCGGGGAACGTGTTTCGCAGATGGTGGAAGAGTACAGCAAGGCAGTCGACGAAAAAGCCGGTAGCCCCGGATTCAGAACAGTTATCCGTGTCGTGACCTCGTCTGATACTGTCAGTCGCAGTTCCCAGCTCCTCGACACGGTACTCGCCTCGTTCTCGCAGTTCGACGGTGTCCGCGGCAACAGATTCCGCAAGCCACACTTTGTGAATCAGCGGTCCATCGTTGAGCGTTTCATCCGTCGTTCTCCCCGTCGCACACTCCTTCAGTCCCTCGCCTCGCCTAAGCTGCTGTTGGGCACCGCTGAGCTCACGAGCTTCTTCCATCTGCCCAACATCAAGTACAACAAGGTCGAGACGATCAAGTGGCAGAATTTCAAAATTGCTCCGTCGCCCAAAGATATTCCCGAGGAGGGAATTTTCCTCGGTGTGAACAGTCACCGCGGCGAAAAGAAGAAAATCTTTATCAAGAATGAGGATCGATTCCGCCACTTCTACATCATTGGTCAGACGGGTACAGGAAAATCCTCGATCATCCAGATCATGGCCCGTCAGGACTTTCACGCCGGAAATGGCATGTGCGTGATCGACCCGCACGGTTCGCTCATCGAGGATCTGCTCCCCTACATCCCACGGGAACGCGCCGATGACGTGATCTACTTCAACCCAGCCGATACCGAACGACCGATGGGCTTGAATCTGCTCGAAGGCAAGACGCAGGAAGAAAGGGATCTCATCGCCCTCGATGCCATGAACATG
>CAYOLJ010000018.1:0-15159 GCA_964404805.1 uncultured Candidatus Peribacteria bacterium | reverse complement strand
GCTTTGGCTTGCCCATTCTTTCGCGATACAGATCCGGATCGATCGTACGCTCGAAACACACACGATCTGCCTCGTGATCCCAAAAATTTGCAGTGCCGAAGGGCTCGTAGACCGAAGGACGGTGCTTCTCTGCTGATGTCGACGTCGTCTCGAATGTTGCGCAGAGTTCGAAAGTCAGCTTCTGAAGAGGCTGATACTCGTATGCTGCTCCTGTATTCGGATCGGACGGAGGCATGAATCTGGTGAGAGGACTTTCAAGATCGTTGATGGTCTGCGGAAGCGTGTCTTTGGCGACCCAATACTCGATCACCTGGTACTGCAGCTCCTGCAGATCACTTGCACGTCGCTCGTCAAAGCGGATGCGTCGCTGCTCGAAGGGTGAACCTCCCAGAATGAATCCATTGATGATGATGACAATCACGAATACCGAGAGACCATAACTCATGGAACGGTGCTGGGCCGTTGGATGAAATTGAGTCCGACGGGCATCCCACAGCTCGTACGAGAATACGATGCCTGCCACGAAGAGCACGACAATCACCTTGAGGAGGAAACGACCTGTCAGATCACCATTGAGGAAGTTGTAGAGAAGGGTAATGAGGTCACCGATGATCACGAGTCCCGCCATGAAGATCGTAAGGTACAGCAGCCACTTGCGGATGTGGTATTCGCCCTTGTGGGGATTACGTTCCAGGTCTTTGTGCAAAAAGCGCGTGGTGCCGGCAAAGACCGGAAAGAGCACCGTGAGCATGGCGGCAGCCCAGCGGATAGCATCGCGAATACTCTGTGTGTAGTCAGAGAGCGGATCAGGAAAGGCGAGGTTGATGAATTGGAAGAGCAGGATGAGCCCACTCACCACGCTCACGTAGAGGGTGACGGTGGCGAGAAGGTATAAGAAGAAATCGCGTGGGTAGGTGCGGGCGTCAGACATGGAATAAGGGGGAAGTGCCTTGCAGTGTACACTCTTCGCATCATGTCGGCACCCGATCACGCGGCGTCTCTTTCAATGCCAAATGCGGCGAAATCGACTCTGCGGGAGGGGTGTTTCCGCTGTCCATTCACCTCTTTTTCCAGTGTGAGCATGGCATCGCGAAGATCTGGGTCTTCGAAACACTCCAACTCAATCTCCTCCGGGGTCGAGCTGAGATCCCCCGGGCAGCTGCTTACCGCGAGTGCACGTGCACGGTCCACACGGTCAGCCAGCGCATGGAACTCGGCAAGCTTTTCGGCGGCGAGATTTTGGCCGAAGCAGCACTCGCGCACGTAGCTCTGGAGCGCGTCGAGGCGTCGGAGCACGCGGTTCACAGCTTTTTCCTGTTCGTCAAAATCCGGTGAGTGGATGGAGGGCATGCGTGGATGTTCCATAGTCTGAGACTATACACTCCCGTACAATCCGCCCGTGCCAGCACATCCTTTCGACCCTTCGGCTACGCCACCGTCGGCTTCGCTCAGGGCCTTCGGCCGCTATGAGTCCTTCACAGATCTCTCTGCCCTGAATGCGGCAACGGAGAGACCGCTGCGCAAATCGGTGCGTGTAAACACGCTCAAGTGCTCGATAGCGGATTTTCAAGCCTGGGCGAAGGAGCAGGGCTGGTCCTTAACCCCGGTACCGTGGTGGCCGGAGGGATTTTTCATTGAGCGTACGGATCTCTCGGTTGCACTCGGTCGTGACATTCGGCATCTGCTGGGGCACTTCTACATGCAGGAGGCAGCCAGCATGCTGCCGGTGGCGTTGCTCGATCCTCAGTTGGGCGAGTCGATTCTGGACCTGTGCGCTGCGCCCGGCAGTAAGACGATGCAGATTGCAGTGAGCCTACAGGGCAGGGGAGTGGTCGTTGCGAACGACATGCAGGAGAAGCGACTGCGCGTACTCAATGATGCTTTACAACGCACGGGGGCAACGACAGTGGTAATCACGCGCAAGACGGGACAATGGTTCAGTAAGCACCTCACTGAACGCTTCGACCGTGTGGTCTGCGACGCGCCCTGCACGGCGCAGGGAACGGCGCGCAAAGATCCCACTGCCCTGCAGTACTCCTCCATGGATTCCATTGCGAAGGCTGCGCGGCTTCAGTATCAGTTGCTCGAAGCGGCTGTGCACGCAGCCAAAGTGGGAGGACGCATTGTGTACTCCACGTGTACTCTCACTCCCGAAGAGAACGAAGGAGTCGCGCTGGGCATATTGAACAAATTTAGTGATCAACTCGAAGTCGTCCATCCAAAAGAAGCGCTTACTTCAGGGCTCAAGTGGGATATGAGCGCCGCCATTTCCGACTCCGAAACCGTCCAAAAATCCCTCAACTCTCACGCGAACCTTCATCCCTTCCTTCGTCTCTGGCCTCAGACCTATGACACCGAAGGGTTCTTCTGCGCGGTCTTTAAAAAAGTGAAACGTACCCGCGAAATAGAACCGCTCGAGATGTTCCCACGTGCCGCCCGACCTTTAATCCGCAAGCAGTCGGAGGCAGTTTCGCGTCTCTTCACTCAGCAGTTCGGCACGGATTTTCTCGTGCCAGGGGAGTGTTTGGCTGAGAAGGGGAATTACTTGCTCCTCGTTGCGGAAGATGCGCATGCCTTTCCATTGCCGGTCACGGAGTACGCCACGGGCGTGCCCTACGCCAAGGTGCTGCCCGACGGACGCTTTCGCGTGGCCAATGAGATTGTTTCACTGCGCGGACACTTTGCATCGGCGCAAGTCATGGAATTATCCGAAGCCGAACTCACGGATCTACTTGCGGGCAAGGATCTACAGTGTGATGCGACGCTACACGGTGACACAGTTCTCCGCTTTCAGAATATCGCACTGGGGCTCGGTCTGGCGAAGGAGGGAACGCTCCTCAACCGTCTGCCGCGGTGGATCGTGAAATTGGGAGGGAGAGGGTAGGGCGCAGGAGTAGGGTTGTGTGTTTGTGTATGTCGAATTTTTGTTTATGTGAAGCCAAATAGTCATTGTCTATCGATTTCGATGAGGTTGGTCTGGGACAGAAGTACATCGATACCTATACGTTGTTGTTGTCATGGAAGCCATCCGCACCACCATCGACATCTCGGAACTGGAGCGCGCACTTGCGGGCGAGACTGTGAGCGACCTTGAGAGCCTCGCCAAAGATCTCGAGGCGCAGGCCATGCAATTACAGATACGAGACAGTTTGGACCAGATGCGTACCGGAACCATGCAGGATGTGCGGGATCTTCGAATTGGAGATCTGGAAGGATCTGCAGAGGATGGTAGAGAAGGAACTCGCATGACAGATCGTACAGTGGTGGAAGAGTTGAAGGAATCACAGGTCGGCCATCCTCTATCGAACGGCGGCGCACTCGCCAGAGCACTTCTCATCCGTGCAGAGTACCTGCGGAAGCGCGTGGAGAAGATGCGGCGAATGGTGAACGAAGGCGGCGACCGAGAGGACAGTCCGGAGGGCGGCGGCGGGCAGGGCGGTGCAGGAGAAACGGTGGACCGGACGCGGGATGAGACGACGGGAGAGATCAATGACGTTCTCCGTCCGTCCCCACAGGGATCGACGATAAAGGAAACATCGGGAACACTGGCGGCGTAGACTTATGCCTCTTGTCGCCGCAGCAGCCACGTCAGCACCGGTGGTGTTAAGAGCGTTGTGAAGATGATGACGATCACGATCACCGAGAACATCTCATCATTCACGACACCCAGCCCCTTACCGATCGTCGCGAAGATTAAGCCGACTTCTCCACGCGGCACCATGCCCCAGCCCACGAGCCACTTGCGCACGTTGCCGGCCGCGAGCCCTGCAGCAATCTTCCCGATGAACGCTACGAACGTGATGACGAGGGCGGTGAGCAGGATAGGTCCGTTGAACATGGTTTCGAGCTTCACGCTCATACCGGTGAGCACGAAGAAAATCGGAATCAAGAAGTGCCCCACAGGTTCGATGAGGTCTTCGATGTGGCGGTGTGCATGCGGCTCAATCGCTGCATGGAGCTTGTGCTTCACGTCATCGTCACACTCCGTGATGGCCTCCTTCACGTCGGCCACGATTTTGGGATCCTTGAAGTAGCGGAAGTGCACGGGGTCCAATACGAGACCTGCGGCGAACGCACCGACGATCGGAGCAAGACCCACCCACTGCGCGGCGGCCGCGAAGATCAGACAGAATGAAATTGCGAGTGTGAATTTCATGGCTACACCCGTGTGGATAACCGAGAACATTTTCCCCAATTTTGGTGCAGTAAGCTGACCGACGACGATTGCACCGACAAGGAAGAGCAACGCCTTGCTCGTGATCCAACCGATCTCCATGGCACTCACGGTGCCCGAAGTAGCAATGGCCGAAATGACGGCAAGGATGATGAGCCCGAGCACGTCATCGATTACGGCCGCACCAAGGACGATCTGCGCTTCTGGCATCTGGAGTTTGCCCAGATCTTTGAAGACGCGAGCGGTAATGCCGACGGATGTGGCCGTGAGGGCCGCACCGAGAAAGAGGTACTCGGCAGAAGAGAGCCCCGGCAGCATCCAGGGTCCTACGAGGTACGTGCCAAGCACGAAGGGCAGAACAACACCGATGATCGCAACGAGAAAGGCCGGCAATCCCACTTTGCGCATTTTCTGCATATTCGATTCCAATCCGACCTGAAAGAGCAAAATCACGACACCAAGTTCTGCGAGAAACGTGAGCGTGCTGTTCTCTTTCACCGGTTCGAAGATGTGAATATTGAGCAGGATGAGGTTACCCAAGA
The DNA here is from genome assembly GCA_964404805.1 of uncultured Candidatus Peribacteria bacterium. Taxonomy (GTDB): domain Bacteria; phylum Patescibacteriota; class Gracilibacteria; order Peribacterales; family Peribacteraceae; genus Peribacter. The sequence goes on along the minus strand of CAYOLJ010000018.1, from coordinate 10,443 downwards.
TCACTCCCATGACGAGTTCGCCTAAGACCGAGGCCTGCCCTACGCGCTCGACGAGGCTGGCCACTTTCGCAGCAATGAGCAGGATCGCGATCCAGAGGAACGTGGAAGCATAAGAATGTGCACCGCCTGCCGCTTCACTGGCGAAGACCGTGGCGCCTGCGATGGCGAAGAGCGGGAGCAGAAGCCCGGATTGGCGCTTGAGAGACGTGATCATGTGATGATTGGAAAAAGTTTCGCGCATTCTACGCATTGTTGGCTTGGCATTCAATACGCTTTAGAGACATGTTGATCGGCCGCTCCACTCGAATGAGTGGAGCGGCCTGGCCGTGGGATTGTCAGAGCCTGCGTTCCATCGTGCGCCCCACGCGTGAGAAGTGGCGCTCGTTGAGAGCCTCCCGAACGTCGGGGTCTCTGGTATCGTGGCAGATCACGCATCCTAACCTGCGGCTGGTGGTGATGCTGACAGCTCTGTCGAGCATGCTCCGAATGGCACGTTGGCGAGTTTCTCTTCCGAAGAGCTTCGAAATAGAGAAGCCCAAGATGCGCACCTCGTCGCATGTGTAGTACACCAGTGCACGGCCGACTGTCTGGTCGCACTGCTGCTCCACGGCCGCGCAGAAATCCTTATCGCGGTCCTCTCCGGCTTCCTGCCATTTGGCACCGTGATTTTTCCAGTAGAAGTAGGCGGCGTCCTGCTTCCACTGATCTGGTAGGTCTCGCGGATGCGGACATACCAGGAGGATGTCGAATCCGGAGTAATGACACCCCAGACAGCTCCCCATGATCTCCGGGGAGACAACGATGATCCCGCTGTAGTGCGGGACGGTACGAGAGGTGGACATAGCAGACTCCTTTCCCCCACGGCATCAGCTCTCCCCACATTCCGGTGTGGGTAGCATGCCATGGGGCAAGACCAAACCAACGGGGTGTGAAGGGCACGGACCATCCGTATCCAACGAAGAACTGATCAATGGGGGAGTGTGCTGTGAAAGAGCGGAAGGCGGATCATTCTCCTGCGAAAGAGAAAAATGACAAGCGGATTCATGTCTTCCTTTTTAAGGGTATACTCTCTCTCCCATGGATGAAGTCGCAGAGATCAAAGCCCGGCTCCCCATTGAGCAACTGGTTGCTCAGTACTGCCAGCTCAAAAAGAAGGGCCGGTCGTTTGTGTGTCTCTGTCCCTTTCACAGCGACACGCATCCCAGCCTGCAGGTGTCGCCCGACAAGGGCATTGCCTACTGCTTCGCCTGTCGCAAGGGCGGCGACATCTTCAAGTTCTACGAGGAGATCGAGAAGGTGGATTTTAAGCAGGCGCTCAAGGATCTGGCCGAGAAGACGGGGGTGCAGCTCACGGAACGCAGCGTCCAATCCAGTTTGCCAAAGGATGAGAAGGAGCGTCTGCATTCGTGCCTCGAAGCTGCACAGGCCTTTTTCCGCGATCAGCTCAAAAGCTCCCCGAAGGCGCAGGAGTACATTGCCAATCGCAAGGTACCGGCCGAGCAGATCGAGTTCTTCGGCTTGGGTTACGCGCCCGATTCCTTCTCTTCGACGTACGAACATCTACTGAAACAGGGCTTCAGTCGCAGCGAGATCGTGGCGGCGGGATTAGGGGTCCAGAAGGATCTGAACGATGGACGGATTTATGATCGCTTTCGCAACCGTCTGATGTTTCCCATCTTCGATCATCAGGGAAATCTGATTGCCTTTGGTGGGCGTGCGGTGGGGGAGGAAGACGCGAAGTACGTCAATTCCGCCGAGGGCCCGCTCTACAACAAATCCGCCGTGCTCTATGGTCTCAACTGGGCGCGCGAGACCATTCGAGAACGCAAGGCCGTTGTACTGGTCGAGGGATACTTCGATCTTTTGGCCTGTCACAAGGTTGGTGTGAGCAATGCTGTCGCTGTGAGTGGTACGGCCCTTACCGAACAGCACGTCAAACTTCTCAAACGTTCTGCTGAAACAGCAATTCTCTGTCTCGATCAGGATCGCGCCGGACGCGACGCCGCAGAACGCGCATTCCTGCTTCTTGCACATGAGGGATTCCAGGTGCAGGCCGTCACCATTGAAGAGAAGGATCCTGATGAAGCCGCACTGAAATCTCCTGATCTTCTGCGTCAGATCCTCACTGATGGGGGCGTGCCATACCTTGACTTTGTGCTCGCCGAGATCCAGACGGGCGATACGTCGTCGGTGCAGGGCAAGCGTGCGGTGCTGCAGCGATTGTTGCCACTACTCGATGCGTTGGTCTCTTCGGTAGAGCGAGGACACTACGTCGCGCGTATCGCCGCGGCACTCGGTTCCACCGAGACTGCGGTTCGCGATGATCTGCAACGTCTTCCGCATTTTACGTCTCCTGCAACCGAGACACCGATTGAGGCGAGCGAAAAATCTGACGTATTCTCGCCCATTGAAGTAGTGCTCGGTCTCTTTCTCGTCTACCCGCAATATCGATCTCTGCTTCCTGAACTCATTCCTCACGAAGAAGGTTTTGCAGGTGCGCTCTACAAGGCGCTCAAGTCTGCCCCCGAGGATGCCAAAGATCTACAAGCGCTCTCTCTTACTGATGAGCAGCGCGAACGCGCGGTCATTCTGCAGCTCTTCTGCGAGGTACACGGTTTTCAGGAATGGTCCGACGTACTCGCCATCCGCGAGATACGCAAGAACTGCCGACGGGCGAACAGTATCACGCTCAGGCTTAAACAACTCGATATCGCGCGTCGCCTCAAAGAAGCCCACGCCGAGGGGCATACTCTCGAAGAGGCGCAGCTCTCGACCCAGTACCAGCAGGTCTTGAAATTGACGAAGATGGCGGGATAGAGATCGGAATTTGACGATCGGAGTTGTCAAGGAAATATTTCTTGACTGAGAAGGTTATGAATATATACTCATTACGTATTTCTTTCTCTCCATAATCATGCCAGCATTCGATGGAACTGGTCCTGCAGGAACTGGACCCACTGGTTGGGGCCGTGGTGGCTGTAGAGGATTGAACTTTGCAAGGCGAAGCGGCACCGGCGGGCGTCGGGGGTTTTGCGGATTCTTCGGACGAAAGAGGCTTAAGGCTGCCGACGAGCGCACCCTCCTCACCGAACAGGCTGAAGCCGTTTCGGGCTATCTCAAGGAGTTGCAGGCTCGTCTCAAAGAGCTTGATAAGGCGTGATACGATTGTTGTGATCTTCTTCCTTTCTTCTGTATGAAAGTACTTAAGTTCGGTGCTGTGTGGTGTCCCGGATGTCTGGTCATGAAACCGCTCTGGAAAGAAATTGAAGCCGAGCATGCATGGCTGAAGACGCAGTACTATGATTTCGATCAGGATAAACCCAAGATGGATCAGTATAAGATAGATCGGAATCTTCCTGTGTTTATCTTCCTTGATGAGGAAGGCAATGAGCTTGAGCGACTGCATGGCGAAGTTGAAAAAGAAAAACTTGTTTCGTTGATTCAGCAGTACAAAGACCAATGAAGATGCACAAGCTCATCTCACTCCTTTTCGGCGTGTTCCTACTCTTGCATCCGTTCGTGTTGCGTGCGGAAGAGCCTGTGAATGTTTATTTGTTCTGGGGAGATGGATGCCCGCACTGTGCCGCTGAACGCGAGGCGCTGCAGGATATGCTTCAGGACTTTCCGTCGATGCATATTCGTGAGTTCGAAGTGTACGAGCATCCAGAATACAGCCGGCTCCTAAAACGTGTGATGCAGACTCTGGGCATCACGTCTGAGGGGATCCCACTCACGGTTGTAGGTGATCGTGTGTTCGTCGGTTTTTCCGCTTCAACTATCGGAACACAAATTATCGCTCGTATTGCAGAGTGTTCTCGTACGCCCTGCCCCGATACATTGAAGACCCTCCTAAAAGAGGAGCAGGGATTCCCATTGTCATCAGAGTCTGCAGAAGCGGCGAATACTGCGTCTATTCCGGCCAATATCACGGTTCCTTTACTTGGAACTATCGATGCGCAGGCGGTTTCGCTCCCGCTCCTTGCCCTCGTTATGGGTGTTCTCGACGGATTTAACCCCTGTGCCCTCTGGACGTTGCTCTTTCTCCTCTCACTTCTGCTCGGCATGACGAGCCGCGTGAGGATGTGGATTCTCGGTTCGACATTCATTATCGCTTCCTCTCTCGTCTATTTTCTCTTCATGACGGCGTGGCTGCATCTTGTCCTCTTTCTCGGTTTTATTATCTGGGTGCGTCTCGCTATTGCGGCGATTGCTCTGGTGGGAGGCAGCTACAGTTTCTATAAGGGATGGAAACAAGAAAGCGGCTGCATCGTAGAGGGTGATCAACGACGTTTGTGCTTTTTCGATCATCTGAAAGCCGCTGTGCAACAGCGGAGTTTCGTTCTTGCTCTCTTCGGTATCATGGCACTTGCGTTCGCCGTCAATCTCGTGGAACTCATCTGTTCTGCTGGCTTGCCTGCGGTCTTCACACAAGTGCTGGCGCTTAATGATCTTCTTCCATGGCAATCTTACGCGCTGATTGCACTCTATATTTTCTTCTTCATGATTGATGATCTCTTTGTCTTCTTCGTCACGATGATGACGCTTGAAATGACAGGCATCACGACGAAGTACACACGTGTATCTCATCTCGTTGGTGGAGCACTCATGGTGGTCATCAGTATTCTTCTTCTTTTCAAGCCGGAATGGCTCATATTCGGGTAACCTATTCGTATGATTCGTCCCCTCAAGCCACGGTGCATTGGCGCAGAACCCGGAGCGACGTACTTCAAGCCGCGAGGAATTCCTCTGCGTGATTTGGCTCAGGTGGTGCTCACATTCGATGAAGTGGAAGCGATACGTCTCAAGAACATTTCAGATTTGGATCAAATTGACGCAGCAAAACGCATGGGCGTTTCGCAGAGCACGTTTCAGAGGATTCTTACTGCAGCAAACCGTAAAGTGGCCGATGCCCTGCTACACGGAAAAGCTATCAAGATTGAGGGTGGATCAGTAAAGAGAAAGAAGTAGCCGAGTTTGGAACGTTTTCTCTTGGCGTTCGCTCCAAATTGCCTATACTGCTCCCACATGGCGTCCCATCCGCGGAAGTTTATCCCTCAGCCTACCGAAGAGGATCTGGCCAAGTTTCCTCCTGCAGTAACGCACCTGATTAAGAAAGGGCGCGAACAGCGCTACGTTACGCATCAGGAAATCATGGCTGTTGTTCCGAATGCAGAAGAAAACGTCGATCTGCTCGATGAGATCTACACACTGCTTACAGATTTGGGTATTCAGGTGATCGATGTGAAAGATGTGCTGATTTGGGAGAAGAAGGTCACGGGTAAATCGGCGCTGCCGGTTCCCGAACCTACTGAGGATCTCACCGAGATTGCCGCTTCGGATATCGACGATGATGATGAGGGCGAAGACAGCGAATCGGATGAGAAGGTCGAGAAATTGGGTCAGGAGGACACCATGCAGGTGGTGGCCACCGCGGGCATCGAGATCGACGACAAGGATCTTTCGGATGACGAGAAGAAGAAGCGCCGACGTGAGCGCGAGGTGGATCTGCTCGAAATTAGTAACGACTCCGTGCGCATGTACCTCTCGGAGATCGGGCGTGTACCGCTTATTGATGCGCGCAAAGAGATCGAGCTTGCACGTCGCATTCGCAAGGGCGATGCCAGTGCCAAGCAGCAGCTGGCCGAGGCCAACCTGCGTCTTGTGGTTTCCATTGCCAAGAAGTACATCGGCCGAGGTCTCTCGTTCCTCGATTTGATCCAGGAGGGGAATATCGGCCTCTTCCGCGCTGTTGAGAAATTCGATCCCGATCGTGGATTCAAGTTCTCTACCTACGCTACGTGGTGGATCCGTCAGGCCATTACACGTGCGATTGCCGATCAGGCGCGCACCATTCGTATTCCGGTGCACATGGTCGAGACGATCAATAAGCTCACGCACACGCAGCGCCGTCTCGTGCAGGAGCTGGGTCGTGAACCCACGGTGGAGGAACTCTCGGTCGAGATGGAGATGGATATCAAGAAGGTTCGCCACATTCAGAAGATCAGCCAGGACATCATCTCACTCGAGTCGCCGGTTGGTTCTGAAGAAGACAGCAAGCTGGGAGACTTCATCGAAGACGAAGACGCCGTGAATCCGTTCGACGCCACGAACAGACAGCTTCGCAAAGAGAACGTGCATGCCATGCTCGAGTTCCTCACGCCGCGCGAGCGCAAAATCATCGAGATGCGCTTTGGGCTACGCGATGGCATCGGGCACACGCTCGAGGAAGTCGGCAAGGAATTTGGTGTTACACGTGAGCGCATTCGTCAGATTGAGGCCAAAGTCCTGCAGAAGATGCGCGATCACCCGCGCTCCATGACGATTCGCGAGGCGGGGGGCGCCCCCAAGCGTGTGGGCTTCTCGCCCGTACAGACGTTCCTCACGGGCAAGCTCTGTCCTGAGTGTCGCAAGGGCACGCTCATTGATGTTATGCGTGAGGGAAAATCCTTCAAGAAGTGCGATCACTGCGCGTACGAGTTGCAGAATGCGTAATATTTTTTCTCTCCGATGGATTCCATTTCAGATAAACCAACTGCCGAGTATATCGAAGGGCGTGTAGCAAGTGTCACCAAGCACTGTGTGCAGGTGGATAGTTTCAACAGGGGAATGCTGTGGCTGCGTGTTATCAGGGCGGATGCCCGATTTGTTATAGGACAGTTGTTCTCTGCTCGTATTATCACGCATCCGGGTGGGTGTGAGCATCTTGAACTCCTATGATTCCGTTGCAGGGCGGTGATGCTATGCTTTCCGTATGCCCAAGAAGCAGAAAGCCACGGTAGCGAGCAGATCATCCCAGGCGTTCGATGAACGCTTTGCTATGCTGAATGACGGGCAGAAGCGTGCCGTCGAGACGATTGAAGGTCCGGTGATGTGCATTGCGGGGCCGGGCACGGGCAAGACGGAGGTGTTGGCTATGCGCACGGCGAATATTCTTAAGAAGACGCAGATGCGCCCGACGAATATTCTCTGCCTCACATTCTCTACGTCTGGAGCCAAGGCGATGCGCGAACGCCTGCGCAGGATCATCGGCCCTGATGCGTACGGCGTGACCGTAAGTACGATTCACAGCTTCTGCAACGATTTGATTCAACAGCATCCACAACTCTTCGTGAATTTTCGAGCCCTTGAGCAGGTGAGCAACATTGAACGGCTGCAGATCGTTCGCAAGGCAATCAAAGATCTTGGGCAGCGATCCGAGCTCTATATGCCCGTCGCGGAGCACGATCGTGCCGCAGACCTCTTAGATCGTATTACGCAGATGAAGAAAGAGGGGATTGCGCCTGACGATCTTACAAAGCACGTGGATGCGTACGCCGAGGAAGTCAAAAAAACACCTACCGGCAAGGCAAGAGATCTCACCAGCAAAGCGTATAGAGATGATGTGAAGAAGGTGCAACAGTTCAAAGAGTTCATCTTGGTTTACCGTGCGTACATCGAGGAACTGACCGCAACGCATCGATACGATTTTGACGACATGGTGCTGGTCGCACTCGAAGCTTTGAAAGAACACGAATGGTTGCTCGAATCGTTGCAGATACGCTACCAGTACATTCTGGTCGATGAGTTCCAGGACTTAAACGGTGCACAGAATCGTGTCCTCGATCTTCTGACAACGTATGCGTATGTTGAGCAAGAGCCGAACATCTTCGTTGTCGGGGACGATGATCAGGCGATCTTTCGTTTTCAAGGAGCGAACATCGGCAATATGACATCCTTTCTTGAGCGGTTTCCACGTACGGTGGCGATAACGCTCACAACGAATTACCGCTCCACTCAGCCAATTCTGGACGCAGCCTCCGCCGTGATTGTCGAAAACCAGGAGCGTCTGGTCAATGTGGTCAAAGACATAGAGAAAGATCTTGTCGCAGGCAAAGAGAAGGACGGCGCGAAACCGCAGTTCATTCGCTATCCCGATACGAGTACGGAGTACGCGGGAATTGCGGGCCTCCTTCAAGAGGCGCAGAAACGAGAGATTCCGTGGAAACAGATGGCCGTCATCTGCCGCAGAAACGAAGAAGTGCTGCAGATTGCAGATACACTCACTGCCGCCGGTATTCCCACTGTGGTCGCCGCCAAGCAGGACTTGGTCCAGCATCCGCAGGTTTTGCAGACGGTAACACTTCTGCGCGCGATTCATGAGCCGGAGAATTCCAGCACGCTTGCGGGTGCACTTGCGCTTCCGTGTTTCAATTGTCATCCGGCGGAATTGGGGAGGCTGTTTATGGATTTCCGCACGTTCAGGCGCACGAAGCAGAAGGTTTGCCTCCATGAGTATTTGCTGAACGAGCAATCGATTCCTGCAACCATCAAGCGCGCGCATGAATTCATCATGACGAAGAACCAAGCCATCCCCAGCACTACACTCACGGCGCTCACCGCAGATGTTCTTACTCAGTCAGGTCTCTTGCCGTCCATGGATACCAAGGAGGCGGATCCACGCATCATCGCAGGCCTGCACGCATTCTACGAGTACGTGAAGAGCCGCTGTTACGAAGTACAATCCACGTCGCTTGTCACACTCCTGTTCGATATCGATCAGTACATGCAAGAGAAGAAACTGAAATTGGAGTATGACCTCCCGCATTTGGTGCAGGATGGTGTGCAGCTCATGACCGCACACGGAGCCAAGGGTCTCGAATTCGATTTGGTGATCATGGCAGACGTCCGCTATCGAAACTGGGGGAACAGAATCAGTGGGAGTTCGCTTGCGCTTCCCGATCATCTGATCATGGGCTTGGAGAAAGAAGTGGAGAAGAGGGCGACGCAGGAAGATGAACGCCGACTCTTTTTTGTGGCGATGACCAGGGCAAGGCGGGAGCTCTTCCTTACTTTTCCAGAAACGTATCGCAGTGGTGAGCAGATGCGCGATGCGCAAGTGAGCAGTTTTGTCGCGGAAGCGGGAGAGCATGCGGATGAAGTTACGCTGACGCAAGAACATGTCCCGACGCCCATAGAGACATTGCACACGCCTCCGTTGAAGATTGATGCGGCATTCCGTGCATTTCTGGAGGAACGATTGCAAGAGTACGAACTCTCTGTCACGGCACTCAACGTGTTTCTGGATGGAGAGAACGGTCCACAGAGATTTCTCTGGGAGCAGTTATTGCAGAGGCCAAGCGAAAAGAAGCCTGCCATGGCCTTCGGTACCGCAGTTCATGCCGCGCTTCAAGACAGGAATTCCGCATGGCAACAAGGAGAGACGTTTTCCGTCGATGCACTGGTGGAGGCATTTCAGAGGCATCTCAAAGAAGAAATCCTCACCAAAGAGAAACTCGAACATTACCAACTGATCGGGGAAGATATTGTACGGAGGTATGCGGAACAAACTTCCTCTGGCATGCCTCTCGTCCTCTCTACAGAGCGAACATTCCACGCTGTGATCGATGATATTCCGATCAAGGGTAAAGTGGATCGTATAGATCTGTTTGAGCCGAATGGCCGCACCTGTCGTGTGCTGGATTACAAAACAGGGCGAACGAAAAAGACGGAAGATGCCGTGAGGAAAGATGAAAAATTATTCCGGCAACTCAAGTTCTACAAAATGCTCTGCGAGGCAGATCCCAAGTTCATTCACGACGCGACACATTTCACTCTCGATTTCATTGGTAATGAGGATGAAGCGAGAAAGGAGATCAACCTCGAAATCACAGAAGCGGAGGTAAAGGAACTTCAGGTGTTGATCAAACAGGTATGGGCGAAGATCACGGCACTGGATTTCACGCCACTCTAGCCGAGTCTTCTGTCTGCAGTGCCTGAAGCTTTTGGAACCATGGTTTCTCGGTCTTGTCGTGCTTATCTTGAAGAATGGAGATCGCCCGCTGCAGGACGTGAGTAGCATGCGCTCGTATTTGAGCACATTCGCCGATACCACGGATGCTCGCCACAGCGTCACTGAGGTGCTCCGCAGTGAAGTCGACGAGCGCTGGATTGTGTTCCCAAGGAAAGCTCAGACATGTACGAATGTCGCGCGAGAGTTCACAGATACGTTTGGCATGGCTGGCATCGGACTGCTGGCCATGATCCTCGCACGCCAACTGATCCAGTTGTTCGAGGTAAACACTGAGAACAGGGTCTGAAGTTAGTGGTTCGTTCTGCATGGTGAGAGAGTGTAGCGCTCGTGTCGAACGAGCTTAATGTGCGGGGTCAGATTTCCGTGTTGTTTTCGAGAGTGCCAGATAGGTGGGTTCTGAGGGCTGATGCGGCTCTTCCCCGGTGGCTTGTACTATTTTTTTGTTCAATAGTCAGGGCCGAGAAGACCTTGTCGTGTCCCTCCGGGACAAAACAGGCGGAGATTGGCAGACCCGGAAGGTAGTCGGCTTCAAGTGTAGGAGTGATGATGCCCTCGCAGCGTCCTTCGAAAGTATAGGTCGCTCCCAGCGGATCCACGTATGCGAGCACGCACACGAAGGCGGCGCGCTTGTTCTCCTCTTCCTTCATCCGTTC
>CAYOLJ010000017.1:0-15253 GCA_964404805.1 uncultured Candidatus Peribacteria bacterium | reverse complement strand
ATATCCACTTCACGCACGACGGTCTTGCCCTGCATCAGAGCAGGAACAATCTCTTCTTCGAGGGTGCCGTAGCGCGCTCCCTCATGCACCTGCGCCCACTCGAGAACCTTATTCTGTGTAACGAGCGCATCGAATTCCGAATCCGAGAGAAAGCGGTACAGGTCGTCACTCTCTCCTGATCGTCGCTCCCGCGTCGTGGCACTGCGCGGAAACACAAACTCAGGATGACGTTTTTTCAGCTCCAATAGCACCACACTCTTGCCCACCCCACTCGGCCCGATGATGAGCACAAGCTTGCCCTTTGCGTTACCAGATGATGCGCCTGTAATGCGGCTCGAAGAGGCCATACCCTCGCGCATCCTACCGCATCGGACGGTTGTCTGACCATGGTAAGCGTGCTATACTGACTAGATTTGTTCTTTGACATTCCCTGTCCTTCATTGAGCGCAGGGAGCAGTGAGAAGTGACACCGCGATTACACGGCTTCGGTGGCTTTATCGCTCTCGTCGTCCGTGTATCACGGATCCTCCTGAAGATCTTCTTCAGGCCCCGCACCTTTCTGTGCAAGCACAGAAAGGTGCGGGGTCAGTCACTTCTCTCTCCTCCCTGTTCTTCTCTGCACTCCGTGCAGAACACGGTTGACCGCCGTGCCACGCTGGGGCCTTAGGGTTCCGGCAAACACAAACATTCCACGCTCCCGGGGAACTATCGGGAGGCCGATGCCCGAGCTTCGGGCTACCACCAACACAAACACTGGTGCGCGCCCATTCTAGCGCGTACAGGACAGGGGGCCAGAGCCGGTCACTCTGGGACCGATCTCACGCACATTACACTCGTGCATGAGGTCACCGGGGCACTCGCCTCTTGCGTTCCACAGGGAACATGAGGGGCGGGTGCCCCACTTTTATAGTGAGATATGACACAAGAGAAATTATGCACAACATGCCCGCACGCAACTTCGCAATAGAATACTTCTGCATTCACCACTCGTAGAACCAGAGCATGTTTGTCTTGCCGAGCCATGGCACGACTTTCTTTGCCACGGGCTGCCGGTGTGGGAATGGGAAGACGTACGACACCACTTTCGTTCCGGGCTTGAGTTCCCGGTTCAATCGTTCCTCGAGCGACGGCATGACTGTGCCGAACAGGTAAAGGAACAGGCAATCGGCATCATGCAGATTCTGTTTCTTGGAATCACCGAGCCGGAAGGTGATGGCCTGCCCACTCCACCAGATCCGCAGCTTGCCGAGGAGCCAAACTGTCGGTACATACTCCCATCCGATAGCACGGATGCCTGGATGCAGACGTTTGGCCGTGATGAGGATGCGCCCATCCCCTGCTCCGAGATCGTAGACCGTTTCATCTCCTTTGAGATTGGCGAACCGAATCATCTCTTCACTCACCTGCTTGGAGGTGGGAACAAAGGGAACACCTACAAAGATGTTGCCCAGCGCCGTCACGATGACGGTGAAGAGCAGGAGGAACGCAATGCCGAGGAGTAGATATCCAAAAAGAATACGTACACTGTACGTCAGACTGCTGGAATTCTCACACTGTTCAATGGATTGGTGGAGCTGAGGGGACTCGAACCCCTTACCTCTTGCATGCCATGCAAGCGCTCTACCAGATGAGCTACAGCCCCATAATAATGGTGCGCCCGGCAGGATTTGAACCTGCGATCTCCTGGACCGCAACCAGACGCTTTATCCGGACTAAGCTACGGGCGCACGTTCGAGAAGAAAGAACGAATACAAACAGCTCCGAAGAGCCGAGAGAGCGTAGCATCCGCACCAAAAGGAAACAAACGTCTTTCGCGCTTTCCCACAAGATCAGCGAGGCTTTGGCGTCATCGGGTCGTTTTCCTCTATACTGCAACCATGCTCGTCACCCTCCTCCTCGGCAGTACGTCAGATACGGAATTTGCGCAGAAGATCGCCGATGCGCTGAAAGAATTCTCTGTCCCCAGTGAGATCGTGGTTGCCTCGGCACACAAGGTGCCCGAAAAGGTGGTAGAGATCATCGCAAAGCTCAATTCAGATCCACAGCCGCAGGTCGTCATCACCGTAGTCGGAATGAGCAATGGGCTCGCCGGAGTGGCCGCCGCGAGCTGCGTGCACCCCGTACTCACCTGCCCTCCCGCCAAGACACTGGAGGAATACCAGGTGGATTTGCACTCAAGCCTGCGCATGCCATCGGATGTTCCGGTGATGACGGTGCTACATCCAAAAAATGCCGCACTGGCTGCTGTGCGGATTCTCGCTGAAACTGACCCGGATCTGAAGAAAAAGGTGACGGAGCGCATTGAGAAGATTAAGGCGAGCTATTAGCGCGGATGGGGCTCTTACCCAGAGGAATGGCATTACGTGCGCCTCGGCATCTTCGTCGATTCCCTCAAAAGCATGCTTCAGCATCACTTATAACAACAGGATATTCATTGGAGGATAACGAAAGAGCGGCTAGAATAGGCCATCTATGGCAGAAAGTGATCTTCGCGAATTTCAGCGTATGGGCTTAGAAGTTCTCGCCGCACTCCGCAAGAGAAAGGCCGTGGACGAATACGGTGGAAAATCTTCTGAGCAGGCTCACGCTATTCGACTGCAGGTCACCCACACCGCGCATGCACTCCTAGAAGCTTTTAATAGATTGTATGGAAAGCTTTTTTCAGATATGGCAAACATGATCGCAATCATGGCACTGTGCGAACTCGTCCGGGACAGGATCTATATACTCTCCGTTGATCGTCCAGTGAGCCCTGGCCACCTCGGCAATTTACTCACTGATCTGGAGCATTTGCCCATCCTGAGTCCCACTGCTGTGAGCTCCCCCCTTCTGGGACCCGAGTTCGATGAGAAGGGAAAACAGAATTGAGTTCTGCACAGCACCACCAATATTGGTAAGATAGCGTTATGGAACTCACCCTCCCGTTGCTGCAGGAGAAACTGAAGGCATGGAAAGGCTGCCCACTGCATGAGACTGCGAATGCGGTGCTCGGCGAAGGGAACGAACACGCAAAGATCATATTCATCGGCGAGGCCCCCGGTGAGCAGGAAAACCGTCTTGGCCGGCCCTTCGTAGGACCCGCCGGCAAGTTCCTTGATGAGCTGCTCGCCTCAATCGGTCTCAAGCGCGAAGACGTGTACATCAGCAATGTAGTGAAGTACCGCCCGCCGGCGAACCGCGATCCCACCGATGAAGAGAAGGCGCAGTGCATGCCATGGTTGCAACTCGAGATCGCACTCATCAAACCCGCAGTCATCGTACCGCTGGGACGCCACGCACTAGGGCACTTCTTCCCCAAGCTCAGTATCTCCGTTGCGCACGGTAAACCGCAGAAGCTCTCGGACGCTGTCACGGTGTTCCCCATCTACCACCCTGCCGCTGCGCTGCACAACGGCAATCTGCGTCAGTCACTTTTGGATGATTTCAAAGCGCTCGACAACTTCCTCCAATCCACCACTCCCCCTACGCCCTAACCCTAATCCTAACCCTATCCGTGACTTCCCTTCTCTTCGGACTCTCGCTGGCCTCTTTGCTCTCGATCACCTCACTCGTGATTATCTTGATCCGGGTAAGCCCGCTCACGGCACCGGCTCAGGCAATTCCCGCGTTCTTCTTAAGTCTCTTTCTCTCAATCAGTACCGCTGGAGCCCTGATCTTCCTTATGATCTGGAAGTGGCTCCCTACGCACAACTGGGATTCCGGCAGAGTGATGAGTGTGGCACTGCGCGAGGGCGTCTTTTTGGCATTCGCTGTAGTGATTCTCGTAATATTCCATCTTTTGGAGCTGCTCACATGGTGGATCGCCATTCTGATCTTTGCAGTGTTTGGATTGATTGAGCTTGCCTTGGATCAATGACGGAAAACGCTACACTGTCCTCAGCTATGGACGAATCCCCTTCCTCTTGGCAGGACTTCGAACGGCGGCTTCAGGGTACGCAATCTGCTCAGGAGCTTACGGATATCGAACAGGAGCTCTTCGGACGCAAATCCGGTGCAATGACGCTCGCGCTCAAGGCACTGCGCGAAAAGAAGCCCGACGAACGCAGAGCAGCTGCCGAGGAACTCAACACCTGGAAACGCCGACTGGAGGATCTCGTTGCCCAACGTCGGCGGGATCTTGCCAGCCCGTCGGAGGAGACATTGCGCTCTGCAGACCGCATCGACGTGTCGCTGGAGTTGCCGCAACACGAGCGCGGACATTTGCACCTTATTCCGGAGTTCATCCGGCAGGTGGAAGAAATCTTTGGCCGGATGGGTTTCGACGTCGCTGACGGTCCCGAAATCGAGACGGAGGAATTCAACTTCAACCTGCTCAACACTCCTCGCGATCACCCCGCACGCGACACGCAGGATACCTTCTGGCTCAAGACAAAAAATCCGGAAGATCGACTGCTGCTACGCACCCAAACTTCGCCGATGCAGATCCGCTACATGCAGAACCATAAGCCGCCCCTGCGCGTGACCGCGCCGGGCAAAGTGTACCGCAAAGATTCCGACGCCACGCACTCGCCCATGTTCCATCAGTTCGAGGGATTGATGATCGGGGAAGACATTACTCTGGCAAACATGAAAGCTGTGATGATCACCGCCATCCGCGAGCTGGTATCACCTACAGCAGAATTCCGATTTCGTACGGGGTTCTTTCCCTTCGTCGAACCGGGACTGGAAGTAGACATGCGCTGGCAAGGGGATGATGAAGACAGCCGCGAGGGCAAGTGGCTCGAAGTCGTCGGCTGCGGCATGGTGCATCCCAACGTGCTCAAGAATTGTGGAATTGATCCCAAGAAATATCAGGGCTTTGCCTTCGGCTTCGGCGTGGAGCGCATGCTGATGATTAAGCACCAGATTCCGGATCTGCGTGCGTTCTTTGAGGGAGACTTAAGGTTTTTGCGGCAGTTTTAATCGTTCTGTCGTGGCGACCTGTAGTCACGGGGGTCTCCTGACAAGGGATAGACGCCACGACGGTCCACAGGCTCGCTCACTTCATCGGGATCCGGCTGGAACGCACCACGATGTTCTCCACTCGCGACTAACGGTGTATTGCGGATCTCCTGCCGTGCGGCCTGCATCAGGGCTTCCAGCTCCTCTTGCACTGCAGCATCACCGGCAAGAGCAGCAAAATAGTCTTCGGGTAAAGGTGTAACGGCGCTTTCAGAGAGTGGCATCATACTGAAATGATAAACTACTATTTTTAATTGTCAAACTCCAAAATGGAATGGGCTGAAATTGGTCTTTCGGTCATAAAAATCCTCCTGCTCCCTCTTTTTAAGGAACCCGACAATGCGATATGTCACGGGTGTGAAGAGCACTTCGATGCCCACCTTGAGCAGGTAGTTGCTTACGATGAGACTGAGGGCAATCGCCCAGGGGAAGACGCCAAAACTGCAGGCCAACGTGATGAACACGACGGTATCGAACCCCTCGCCGACGAGTGTCGAGCCGATCGTACGCATCCACAGATGACGACCCTGCATCCACACTTTCATCTTGGCAAGGATGAAGGAGTTACTGAATTCCCCGAAGAGGTACGCAAGCATACTGGCTGCGATAATGGCACCAGAGCTGACACTGCCGAGGATGGCACCAAAAGCCTGATCACCTGCATACCCCAGCCACGCCTCTTCGCCGGGAAGCACTGCGATGAGCCAGAGACACGCACTCATGAGGAGCGAAGCGGCGAACCCCGTCCAGATCACGCGCCGGGAACGCGCATAGCCGTACACCTCGGTGAGAATGTCGCCGAAGATGTAACTCAGTGGGAAAAGGAGCGTTCCGCCGTCGAACGAAAGCCGAAGACCAAAAATCGAAACACCCGCATCCACGATCTTGGCTGAAGATGCAATGTTGCTGACGAGCAGCACGGCCACAAACGCTGCCATCACGAAGTCGAAATAACGATAGGGACGCATAGAACGTGAGAAGGACTGTTTATGATTCTACCTCAATAAAGTTTTCGAGTTGCAGACTACCGCCCCAGTTGGGACAATTCTGACTAAGCCATTGCATTACGCATTCTTGCGCCATCTGTTTGTCATAGAAGGACGTGCACATTCCCGATAGCACGATTCTCTTTGCAGCCTCCTGGAGAAGGACACGCAAATCCCTAACCTGTCGACCAACACGGTGCTGTGCCGCCAATGTCACGCCACGCGAAACTGCTTCCGGCATAACCGGAAGGGGCCATAGAGCTTCTTCTTGTCTCGGGCGGTTCGACATTGCGACCGCAACGGTAGATCTGCTTGCTCTTTCTGGCAAGAACATGCCGTTTTCTTTTCCTCTTTCATTCTTACCTCCCCCACTGTTCCGGGTCCCGAATGAACCGTCGCGCTGTTTCAATGTCCTCTTCCGTCAATCGCCCCTGCGCACTCGCTACATCAAGCAGGATGGAAAATGTGGAGAGTGGATGCAGGTGCACCTGTGCGATTTGAGCCTTTTCGATGCCAGCAAGGAGCTCGTAGGTGAAGATTGCCACGACGTCGGAGATGGTGGCTTTGCCTTCATTGCGCAGTGCTTCGACAGACGAAACGGCACTGCCACCGGTCGAGAGCAGATCCTCTATGAGGACCACATGTTTCTCGGGTTTCAGATCGCCCTCGATGAGCTTCTTCGCCCCGTGCTCCTTGGCCTTGGCGCGCACGTAAACGAAAGGCAGGTTCAAACGATCTGCCACGAGTGCCGCCCATCCAATGGCTGCTATGGCTGTTCCCGCAATACAATCGGGAGGAACAGTGAGCGAGTGCACGCGAGAGACGAATGCATCCACAACGAACTTGCGTGCATCGGGATGACTGTAGAGCATGCGATTATCGCAGTAGATCGGAGATTTGATACCGCTCGTCCAAGTGAAAGGCGGATCTACCGAAAGCTTCACGGCACCGATGTTGAGCAGGAGTTCCGCGATACGTTGTCCGTGGGGCAATGGAGGAGGGGGAAGTGTATCCTGACGCTACCATGTTCACTCCCGACCCTCAATTCCCATGATCACCGAAGAGATGCGAAGTCGGCTCGAGCGGCTTCGCGATGCCTTCCTCGTAGAGAATGCGAAACTGAATCTCTCGGCCTTCCGCACGCCGGAAACCTGCTGGACAGGGAACATTCTGGATTCGGTGGCCGCACTTGAAACGAAGTCACTGCGTGATCAACAACCGCTGCGCATTCTCGACCTCGGCACGGGAGGAGGATTTCCACTCCTGCCACTCGCTCTTGGATTGCCCCAATGCACCTTCGTGGGCATGGACGCCACCCAGAAGAAGATTGCAGCTGTTCAACGCATCATCGATACGCTCAAGATCCCTCGTGTCACACTCGTCTGCGGACGCTCCGAAGAACTTGCCCGTGATAGCGCGCACCGCGAGCAGTACGACGTGGTCCTCTGCCGAGCGATAGCGGAACTCAACGTGCTCTTAGAACTCGCCGCCCCGTTTGCGAAAGTTGGAGGCGCCATCCTCTGCTGGAAGAGTTTGAAGATTGAACAGGAGCTACAGGATTCCCTCCTTGCCCGATCCGAGCTCTCGTGCCAGATGGAACAACCGTACGAGTACGACTTGGGCAGCACGTGGGGAAGGCGTCAGATCCTCGTGTTCACAAAACGCGCGAAGACGCGTGCGAAGTATCCGCGGGGCATCGGTGAACCCAAGAAAAATCCACTTCTCTGATACGTTTCATCAGCCTCCTTCTGCCACCCCCGGACCGCGCATGGCCTCTTGAATCTTACGACGTGCCTCCTCTGAAGACAGATCTGGATAGAGATGCGATAGAGGAACGCCAAGGCCACCACGAAGCGAAGTAGATTCTTTTCTACTGCCGCTCTTTTGACCAGAACCATGTTCTGGGGAAGAAGTTGGAACGCCGAGACCATTGTTACATTTAGCCATGGGAAAACTATAAATCATCACACGTGTGAGTCAAACAACCTTCTGCTACGATTTGGGCATGCCTAAGCGCTACATCCCCAATGATGCGTGGAGTCGAAAGGCGGCGAAAGATGGCTACCGGGCCCGCTCGGTTTATAAACTCATGGAAATCGACGAGCGGTTCCGCCTGCTCAAGCCCGGACAGACGGTAGTGGATCTCGCTGCTGCGCCAGGCAGCTGGCTGCAGTACGTGAGTGAGCGCATCGGCCCCAAGGGGCTCGCCATCGGGTTCGACCTGCAGGCCATCGAGCCCATTGCCGAGAACGTGCGAACGTTTCAACAAGACATCAATGAGCCGGAGAAGATTGACTCGCTGCTCGAGGCAGAGCACCTGCCCACTATCGACCTCATCCTCTCGGATATCGCCCCCTCCACCAGCGGCATCCGGGATGTGGATCAGTGGCGAAGTATCGAGCTTAATCAAGTCGTGCTCGCAATCGCAAATCGGTGGTTGAAGCCGGGGGGACAATGCGTGCTCAAGGTTTTTCGCGGTGCGGACTTCGATGCGTTTCTGCGCGAGGTGAAAGCAGATTGGAAGGATGTGAAGATCGTCACGCCCCGCGCGAGCCGCGATCGCAGCAAGGAGGTGTATTTGGTCATGAGAAAACCGTAAGACGCAATGGCCATGAGAAGTGGAATGCTCCGAGTGTGGAATGCGGTATACTGGTTTCCATGATTGTGCTCAGGGAAGTTTCAAAAACTTTCGGAAAAAATACCGTGCTCGATCACATTTCACTCACGATCAATCCGGGCGAGTTCGTGTGTGTGGTCGGCCCCAGTGGCGCTGGCAAGACGACGTTGCTCGAGCTTCTCATCGGCGCGCAACGTGTAACGGAGGGCATCGTCGAGGTGGATGGGGTGGACCTGCGCATCATTCCCCCATCGGTCCTCCAGCTCTATCGACGCAGGGTCGGTTTCGTCTTTCAGAATGATCGCCTGATCCCCCACCGCACCGTGGCCGAAAACTGCGCGCTCCCGCTCGAGGCCTGCGGTTGGCACGACGCGGCCATCGAGCAGCGCGTAGCCGACGTGCTCCAGATTCTGGGGCTCTCTGCCCTCGCTTCGACTCTGCCGGCAGATCTTTCGGGCGGCGAGCGCTCACGCGTGGCAATTGCCCGTGCCGTCATCCACGAGCCGATGATTTTGCTGGCCGACGAACCAACGGGGAATCTCGATCCTCAGCAATCGATGGAAATTCTAAAAATCTTTCAGCAGATTCACCAAAGTGGAACCACCGTCGTGCTCGCCACACACGACAGCGGCCTGGTGGAGGCATTGCAGACGCGCGTCGTTCACCTGCAGGCAGGCAAAATCATGCAGGATGGAACAGGTGGTTATCCCTCCGCCACTCCCACACAAGCCGCCAAGCACGAGATCCTCGCCAAAGAGCCGGAAAAAAATTCCGGAGAGGAACCACCGGAAAAGAGGAAAATCAAAATTACGGCGATTCACTCGTAGGACTTTCTTTGCCGGGCTTCTGCTGCACAGGTAAGACCAATTTGGGTTCGGTAAAAGACACAAACCGGATCAAGGCACCGCTCATGAGCACAAAGTACACCATCTCAGGAAGAAGGACGGTGAAGGGCATGATTCCGCGTGCGAGCAGCACGACATCGGCAACAAAGAGCGCGAAGAGGTGCAAGAGAAGCGCGAGTGAGAGCAAGCGAAATCCTTCGGGGCGCAGAAAGGCCAACAGCGCAAGTGCGGCAAGCACGAAGAATAGGGCTCCATGCTGCAGTGAAAAGTAATAGTGCAACGGATCGGTAAGCGGTATGCCGTAGAGCCGTTCCACCAGTGATGGCGAGAAGAAGAAGAGTGACGCAAATGAGAGATTGATAGCACAGGCGATGAAGAGGACTGCCCGAAGGCTGCGGGAATTCTGCATGACAACATCGTACCTTCTCTTGTGATCTTCGGCTATGCTACAGACCGACCATGGCCACGTACAAAGACGCAGGCGTTGACATCCGCGAAGGAGATCGCGCATCTGCGCTCGCCTACGCCCATGCCGTTTCGACGTTTGCATCTCGCAAGAATATGGTGGGAGCACCCGTCGAGGAAAAAGACGGCTATGGAGGATTCCTCGATATGGGTGACCACTATCTCGTGATGAGCGACGACTCGACGGGATCCAAGATCGACCTCGCATTCGATGTGGGCAAATACGACACTCTGGGTTTTGACCTTGCCGCCATGGTGGCCGACGATGCTGTGTGTACAGGTGCGGAGCCCATTGCCATCTCGAATACAATCGACGTGCCAAAAATTGACGCCACGATCATTGATCAACTGATGGGCGGGCTTGCCAAGGCATGCACTGCGCAGAAAATTGTCGTACCCGCTGGCGAGATCGCCGAGGTGCCCGGCGCTGTGACGCGAGGGGTGTGGAGTGCGACCGTCATCGGTATCGTGGCCAAAGATCGCGTACTGAAACCTGAAACGATTAAGCCGGGTGACGCCATCATTGCTCTTAAAGATCCTGTCGCGCGGAGTAACGGCTTCTCGCTCATTCGTTCGATCCTCGCAAAAGCGCACGGCAACGACTGGTTCAAAAAAGAATGGAAGGATGGCGCCACGTGGGGCGAAGTCTTTCTCACGCCGAGTGTCATCTACTCCGCTGCGATTCTCGCACTCACTGGGCGTCACGGTGAACCCGTGCACGTTCCTGTGAAGGGTGTGGCGCACATCACAGGAGGCGGCATCCCGAGCAAACTCAAGCGCGTGCTGAAGAAGTCTAAGTATGGTGCGACACTCACAGACTTATGGTCACCGCATGAGGCACTGCTCGACGTGATCAAGCTGGGGAATGTTTCCGTGGAGGAAGCGTATCGCACCTGGCACATGGGCAGCGGAATGCTGATGATTTTGGAAGAGAAGAATGCAAAGAAAACACTAGAGCTCCTTGCGGCAAGCGGTGTCGAAGCCAAGCAGGCCGGAACGGTGACGCAAGAGCCTGCGATCGACATCAGTGCATTCGACGGCAA
The DNA here is from genome assembly GCA_964404805.1 of uncultured Candidatus Peribacteria bacterium. Taxonomy (GTDB): domain Bacteria; phylum Patescibacteriota; class Gracilibacteria; order Peribacterales; family Peribacteraceae; genus Peribacter. Next base: position 4,356 of record CAYOLJ010000017.1, on the reverse strand, counting down.
GGTGCTTCACTTTGCGGTTAATTGAGGGACATTGTTCTTAAGCACGGAAGTAGCTACGCTCGCCGTGATGGAGAAACCCTCCGAACGAACGCCGGATTCTCCGGTACACAGGACCGTAACTCGGAGGACATTGCTGGCCATTTCAGTAGCGACACTTGCAGGCATTATTCCAGCAATTGGAACATGTACCCGCCTTTCGAAACAACAACCAATCCTCAACCCATCCACATCAGACGAAGGCCCGCCTACGTTCGGCAACATTCCACACGGAACCGATCTGCTCAATCAACCTGTTGAGTTGGATAATGGTCTCATTGTGTACGTGGAGGCGGCAGAGTTCGACGAAAACACGCTGGTGATCCATATTGGCAATCGCACATTCGAGTGCACCCAATCCATTCCCATGCTTGGCAGAACGGATCGATATGTCACGCAGATTGCGCGTCTGAATGAAGAGGGATGCAATGGAGTACGCATCACAGCAACGCATCCGCGCTTGGGGTTACACCTCATGGATATTGACGTGCCGCAGGAAGAGCTTCTGCGCATTGCCGAAGAGCTTCGCGCGAATCAGAATCCAACATGCATCGCCTCTCAAGTGCGCTATACCGTCACGCCCAATCCCAATATCCCTGAATCACTGCGAAGTGCGATCTCAGGCTCAATTGGAACATGCAGGTCAGATATTCCCTTTTCCAGCATATCAGGTCCATCTCATACACAAATAGCCAAAGCCGATCGTGAATGATCTTTCTTGACAAACATGTGCTCCGGGCTACCATGCGCCCACATAGTATGCATCAGAGGAATCTTCTCCTCGGCCTGGTTCTCCTCCTCCTTACGGCGGAAGGCAGGTTACGTGCATAAAACAAGATTCTAAGAAAAAGCACGAGCCTCCCTTCCGAGCGAGGCAAGGTTTTTTGTATCCCCATTCTTCATCTCTCACCACATGGAAACACCCGTACAACCACACGTTATGGTCTTTGATACAACCCTCCGTGATGGAGATCAGGCCGGCGTACTATTCGACGAGAAACAAAAAGTCATCATTGCCCATGCGCTTGAGGAAATAGTAACCGATGTCATTGAGGCGGGTAATGCATTCTCGGGTTCATTTGATCGAGAGGCAATCGCACACATCGCAAAAGAGGTGAGAGGTCCTGCCATCTGTTCGCTCGCCATCTGTAAACGTGATTCCGTGGAAGCGGCGGCGAAAGCGCTGGAACATGCCGCACATCCACGCATTCACATCTATCGTGCATCGTCGCGTGAACATTTAGAGAAAGTATTTCACGGGATGGAAGAGGATCAGTATCTGGATGACATCGCCAAGCACATCGAACTCGCGCGGAGATACGTTTCGGATGTGGAGTACAGCGCGGAGGATGCGACGAACACTCCACGAGAATTCTTAGCACGCATTGGGAAGCGGGCTGCCGAAGCGGGTGCAACCACCTTTAATATTCCAGATACCTACGGGCAGGCATTGCCGACGGAGATGGAGGAACTCATGGCCTATCTCTATCACAACATTCCAGCCATTCGAGAGCACAAAATGCGGCAGAGTACGCACAATCACGATGACCACGGACTGGCAACAGCCAACACGCTGTATGCTCTAAAAGGTATGGGGGATGCCTTAAAGCAGGCAGAACTCACGATCAATGGATTGGGGGAACGAGCCGGAAATGCCTCTCTGGCGGAAACCGTGATGACAGCGCGCTACAGGAAAGACCATTTTCCAACTGTCAATTTCGACCATATCAGAGCAGAAATGTTGGTTCGGCTGAGTCGCATTGTCAGTGCGTTGAGCGGAGTTCCAGTTCCCCGCAACACTCCATTCGTCGGCACCGGAATCAATGCGCTCGGTACAGGAACGCATGTCGCCGCTCAGGACAGAATTGGAATCCGCAGCGGCGCGTATCGCGACGATGTTCCACAGGACGTCGGATTCAGGGAATTTGATATTGAGTTCGGTGCAACTTCGGGCAAAGGGGTCGCAGATGTGTATGCACGGAGACTGGGATATCACATCCCCAAGAACGAACTGATTCCCTTCACGGCATTCGCCAAAGCATTTGCAGAAACGAAACGCGGAACGGATTGCCGCATTGTCACACCTGATGAATACTGCACGCTCCTCTTTCAGTATTTTGGAGTTGGCGTTCCCATTGCGGGTACGGGAGGAAAACAATTCCTGCGTGCTTCGAAGAACGGCCAATGGGAAGTAGAACTGACGATTTCCAACCGAGATGGGGAGAAAACCTACACCGGGCGTTCGGAGGAGAAACAAGGTGTACTTCAGGCCGTAACGGCTATATTGCGTGAGCAGTCCGGACTGGACTTTGAGTTCGTTGAACAGTGGGAGGAATCCGATAAGACCCAAGGCGAGAGGAGCGGCAGCGTAACAGGAGTAATGATCCGGATCGGGAAAACGGAATCCCAGGGCTTTGCACAAGGCACCGATGTGACGGAAACTACGGTCCGCGCACTCTTCGATGCGGTCAACAAGGCAAAACTGGCTAGTCTCATTCCCGAGTGAGTGAAAGATGTTACTTTCACTCAATAAGGAGTGGGAGTAGAGTGGTCAGTAAATCTTTCCCTTCTCTTCCATGCTTACTCCGATCTTCACCCTCATCCTTCTCACGGGTTTCGCCTTCATGGTCATCTGGGCAGTGCGCTTCGCCACGAAGCAACAGCTCAAGTACGCCATCTCATGGTTCCTTGGCATCGGCATCGTGGGCAGTCTGCTTGCCGGAACCTTGAGCGTCTTTGCTCAGCACCGCTTCAAGAGTCTGCAACCAGGATTCGACAGTTCATACCTGATGATGGGCGGCAAGGCGCGCGGCGGCGGGAAAGATGGATGGTTCGGTTACCCCTACGCTGACGAAGCAAAAGATGCGGACGCCGCCTCTTCTGTCATGAAGAAGTAATCAAGCGTCATGCCACAACACCACTCCGACCTGCAACAGGCGCTCGCCGCCCACGAAGAGGCTGATATCCACGGCTCGCGGCTGCGCGAGTACATCCAGGATATCGTGCTGGGCGGCAACGACGGCATCGTCACCACCTTCGCCGTGGTCGCGGGTACGGCCGGTGCACGGCTGCCCTCGGTGGTGGTGATCATCCTCGGACTTGCCAATCTGCTTGCCGACGGTATCTCGATGGGCGCCGGTGTGTATTTGTCACTCAAGTCGGAACGAGACCGCTACGTGCGGCTGCGCAAAGAAGAAGCGCAGGAAATTGACGATGATCCCGAAATCGAGCGCGAAGAGGTGCGCCGCGCCTTCAGGAAAAAAGGGTTCTCGGGTGAGATACTCGAGAACGTGGTGGCCACCATTACCGCCGACAGGGAGCGCTGGGTCGATACCATGATGCACGAGGAGCACGGTCTTGTGGGATCCGAACACGAACGACCATTGCTCAAGGGGTTCATGACGTTCTGCTCATTCGCCCTCTTCGGCGCCATCCCCCTGATCCCCTACCTCCTGCAGCTCCCCGAATCCTTCCAGTTTGAATCTGCGCTTGCCTCGACAACCCTTGCCCTCATTCTCTTGGGAGTGACACGCAGCGTTGTCACACGTGAACGCATCTTTAAGGGGCCGCTCGAAATTGTGAGCATCGGCCTCGTGTGTGCAGCGGTGGCGTACGGTGTGGGCGCGGCTCTGCGTGGGGTCTTCGGCATTGTCGCCTAGGCACGCGACCGCGGGGAGTTTACTATGGACGTATGGCTGCCATTACGTTTCTCGAAGTGGACCCGGAAGATGCCGTGCTGGTGAAGAGCATTTTTTCTGACGCCCTGATTCTCAAGGAATCTCTGGCTGGCAAGGGGGTGGTGGAACAATGCGCAGATGCAGAAATCCTCTCGTGTTTCATCTACTCCAAAGTCACGAAAGACGTGCTCGTCAAGCTTCCGAAACTTAAATTGCTCATCACACGCTCCGTTGGATTCGACCACATCGACCTCGAGGTCTGCAAAAAGCGCAAGATCGTCGTCTGCCACGTACCCGACTACGGCTCGCACGTGATTGCGGAGCACGTCTTCGCACTCCTGCTCTCGACCATGCGCCACATCACCGAGGGGGATAAACGCGTGGAGGGCGGCACCTTCGACTACCACGGACTCAAGGGCATGACGCTTCGTGGTAAAACTATCGGCATCGTGGGAACCGGCAAGATCGGCCGACGCGTCGCACAAGCTGCGCACGGCTTCGGCATGCGCATCATCGCCTTCGACCGCTGCCGCACCCTCGAGCTCTCGGATCTGCTGGGCGTGGAGTACGTGTCGTTGGAGGATCTGCTCAAACGCAGTGACATCATCACGCTGCACCTGCCCGCGATCCCCGAGGCAGAACA
>CAYOLJ010000016.1:0-15383 GCA_964404805.1 uncultured Candidatus Peribacteria bacterium | reverse complement strand
GAATTGCTCTTCACGGATCCCCTCCTCTCCCGCTATACTCCACTCCCGATGAAGTACAAAAGAATCATGCTCAAGATTTCGGGCGAGGCACTCGCCGGAGACCGCAGTTTCGGAGTGGATCACAAGATCCTGCAGAAGATCGCCAAGCGCATCAGCACGGTCGCCAAGAAGGATATCGAAATCGCCCTCGTCATCGGTGGGGGCAATATCTGGCGCTACCGCGACACCAAAGAGAGCGGCATCGAGCGTACCAGTAGCGACGCCATGGGCATGCTGGCCACCGTCATGAACGCCGTAGCGCTGCAGTCGGCGCTCGAAACACAGGGCTGCTACACACGCGTACTCTCGGCTGTGGATATTCCGCAGCTGGCAGAGCCCTACATCCGCCGCCGCGCCGTGCGACATCTGGAGAAAGGCCGCATCGTCATCTGCGCGGGCGGCACGGGCAACCCCTACTTCACGACAGATTCCGCCGCAGCCCTGCGCGCACTCGAGCTCGAATGTGACATTCTTCTCAAAGGGACGAATGTGGCCGGTGTGTACGACAAAGATCCGCGAAAGTCTAAGAGCGCCAAGCTCTACAGCGAACTCACGTACCAGCAGGCCATTGAGCAACACCTCAATGTGATGGATCAGGCGGCATTCTCGCTCTGTGCCGATGCCGACCTGCCTATTCGTGTCTTCGATTTCAATAAAGAGAGCAACTTGCTCAAGGCTGCTTCAGGTGAGAAAATCGGCACCCTCGTCCATCGCTAAACCTACGCCCTACACCCTAATCCCCAGTATTCTCATCCCTAATCCCTACATTTATGCCTTCCCCTCGCGTCGCCGTCTTCAGTGCAGAAGCCGAGAAGGTTCTGAAGTTTCTCCAAAATGAATTCAGTAAACTCCAGACTGGTCGCGCATCGGCTGCACTCGTAGATCACGTTGACATCGAGGCCTACGGCCACCACCAACAGCTACGCACTCTCGCTGGCATCAGCGTGCAGGATGCGCGCACAATCGTCATCCAGCCCTGGGATCGCAGTGTGATGGTCAACATCGAAAAAGCGTTGCAGAGCGTCGATCTGGGAGCTTCTCCGGTAAACGATGGGCAGGTCATTCGCATCAATTTGCCCCCCATGACCGAAGACCGCCGCAAGGATCTCACCAAAGTGGTGCAGAGGCTCGCTGAGGAGGCCAAGATCACCGTGCGCCAGCACCGCCAAACGATCCTCGACACGATCAAGAACGAAGAGAAAGACGAGGACGCACGCTACACCCAGCAGGATGAGCTGCAGAAGCTCGTCGACAAAGCCAACCAATCTATCGAGGAGCTGCGCAAGAGGAAGGAAGAAGAGGTCATGACGGTCTAAGCGAAACGGGAGTCCACTTGCACAGATGTTTGTGCTAGAGTGAGAATTCGCATGAACGCCTTTACTCCCCTGCTCGGCTGGTGCGTATTCATTCTCGTCATCGAGGGACTGCTATGGATTCTCTTCAGACGAAAATTCATAGAGATCTGCCTGCCGGTACAGGGTGAAGAAATCTTCTTTCACTTCTTCACTGTGGGACGCCTGCGCCTGTTTGCTCTCATCCACACAATCGGTCTCGTCAGCTGCGTAGTTATTGCTCACCTCTTTCTCTGGCCATGAATGAGCCCAATGGCAACACCGGCTTCAGTTTCCAGGCGAAGGATCGTGATGAGATCTTCCAGTTCTACTTTCACCAACACTGGATCCGCCTGCTCTGGCCCCTTGTACGACTCTTGATCTGGAACGCACTAATTATCGGGGCAACCCTGACTACCGCAACAGAAGATACGTTCGCAGAGCCGCGCACGCGCCAGACCATCATTATCATTCTCACGGCATTTTTCCTGCTGGCACACTTCGAGTTCCTCGCGCGTTTCTACCACTACCTGCTCTACGTTATCGTAGTGACAGACAAGCGCATTCACCGCATTAAAAAGACACTGCTCACCATGGACGATCACGAATCTACAGATCTCTGGGTCCTGCAAGATATTCACAAGCGCCAACACGGCATCGTTCAGAATCTCTTCGCCTACGGCACCCTCATCTTGCAGGCACAGGAGACGGTCATACGTGTTCACTTCACACCAAAGATCAACAAACGCTATGAGGCTCTCGCACACCTGCGGGAACGGGCGCGCGCAGTCATCAGCAGTCAGCAAGGGGCACTGTGGAAGACGGCATCCGGATAGGTTTTCTCACCAGAACATAACCACACGGCTTAGTCAGTGCACGATGCTTCACAGGGGAGGACGAGAGATGGTACAACTCCGCTCCTTTGCGTGCACCAGTCGTCATCATTGGCCTTTCACTCCTTCTGATAAGCGTCCCGGCACTCGCAGCGAAGGACTGTGCCAGCGTTCAGCAGAAAAGCGGAGGCGCCGCCTATCAGAAGTGTCTCTTCGACGAAGAAGAATATCTCATCAAGCGGCAACTGGCTGCATACAAATTGATGATTGATCGCAATAAAGAATCGGTAAAAGCACGCTACGATGCCGAAATCAATCAAGAGACGTTTACGTGGAAGGACATCGACTTGCGCATGCAGATTGAGGAGGCCAACCGCAAGCTTCATATCGAGCAACTGGGCTCGGCCAAGGAACAGGCAGAGCAGGTACAGATCGAAAAGAATTTGCTCTCGCGACTACAGAAGATTCGCTCCCTCACCTCTTCTGTTCACAGCAAGAAATTAAGCCGTCTCAAGAAGTACAAAGGACTGGAATTGACCGATTACGACAACGCTCTCGTGCAATACGAACTGCAGCTCAGGCGCCAGAAGATACCCACACTTTGAGGCGTTAAAGTATTAAAACACATCAATTTCACCAGTCCACCAGTCCACCTTGACGCAAGCAGACACCACAGGGATCCTACTCCTCCTCCCTTCACCTCTCCCCTTATGAAGAAACTTCTGCTCTCCACACTCGTGCTCCTGCCGCTCCTGCTACTCGCTCCACGAGCTCAGGCACAGGATTACACCTACGACTGTCTCTGTCTCTACTCCGATCCACGTGGCACCTGCCGCGAGTACACCTGTGATGCCTACCAGGCACGTCGCGGATCCTACAATAACAATAATAATCGTGTTTGCGATGGTGGCTATGGCACCAACTGTGGGTACTCCGGTGACACCTATCGTCCCCGCTACTGGAACTCGTCGAACCAGTACTACAACAATTCCGCAAACCGGTACTACAACAATTCCGCAAACCGATACTCTAACAACAGCAACGACTATAACTGGTACTACAACCGCTACTCTGCGCGTCCCAGCTACTACAATTACCCGAACTACAACAACTACCAGTACGACTATCCCTATTACTACTGAAGAAGATCTTTCAGGAGGAACGTCTGCCCCATGCCCTTGCTCGCAACGGTGTGGGGTTTTCGCGTGATTGAAGATATATAAATAATATGGTATAATTATATATTCGGCTTTCTCTTCAGTTATTGCTACCATTCACAAACACATGAAATCAGGGGAACAAGACGGCAAACTGACAAAAATCGTCTGTACGCTCGGACCATCTTGCAAATCACTTGAGCAGATGAAGAAGCTGGCTCAGGCGGGCATGAACGTCGCGCGGATCAACCTGTCACACGGTTCACGCAAAGATCATGAAGAAGCCATTGCCATGATCCGCAAACTCAACGAAGCGGGCTACTGCGTTGCGAGTCTGCTCGATACTCGAGGAGCAGAAATCCGTACAGGAGTGGTTATTCAGCCCGTTCCCGTTGAGGTCGGACAAGAAATCGTCTTCTCGTCGAACCCACAGCACGAAGATGCGCAGGGGCACACCGTCATTGAAGTGAACTACGACGGATTTGCCAACGACGTACGCGAAACGGATACGATTCTCATCGATAACGGATCAATTTCGTTCGACATCGTGTCGATCGCTCCCGACGGGACCGTCGTGGCAAAAGCGAAAGATGCCGGTTTCATCGGATCGCGCAGGCACATCAATCTGCCCGGTGCCTACATCGATCTTCCCTCCATTACCAAGAAAGACTGGGACGACATCGACTTCGGTACACAGCAGGGAGTGGACTACGTTGCACTCTCATTCATCCGCAATGCGGAGGAGATATCGGAAGTACGATCATTCTTGAAGAAGAAAAAGAGTGACATGCAGATCATCACAAAGATCGAAACGAAGCGTGCAGCCGAAGAGAACCTCGCAGATATCATTGCCGTCTCTGACGGAATTATGATCGCACGCGGTGATCTGGGCACAGATATCCCCATTGAGGAACTTCCCGCTATTCAAGACGGCATTGTCGTTCGCTGCCGCGACGCAGGAAAACCGGTCATTGTAGCCACACACATGCTTGAAAGCATGAGCACCTATCTCCTACCCACTCGAGCAGAAGTGACCGATGTCGCTCACGCCGCGATGACGGGCGCCGATGCCACAATGCTCTCAGGAGAAACCGCAACAGGTAAACACCCCGTGAAGTGCGTCGAAATGATGCATCGCATTCTTCGCGCAACGGAGGAGCACGAAGCACGACTGCAGGATCGCTTTGAGGGAGTCGTGCACAACGAACGTGAAGCCCGGGCACAGGCTGCCGTGACACTCGCCCACTCTACCGATGCTGACGCGATCGTCGTCATCACCAAGTCAGGACGCACAGCGCGAGAAGTGGCAAAATTTCGACCAAGAATTCCCGTCATTGGCTGTGCAGCAACACCCTCTGTACGACAGAAGCTCTCACTCATCTTCGGTATCTTCCCCGTGCTCGCCTCCTTCACCGACGATACCGAGGCGACCATCGAAACGGGTGTTACCACAGCCAAGCAGGCGGGTTTTCTCACCCCTGGGATGCGCGTGGTACTCATCTCAGACGCTCCCGCCAAGAAGCGTAATGTGAGCACGATTCAGGTACGCGAAATCACATAAGGAAACACCTCTCCTACCGGTTCCTCACCGCGTCACCAATGAAACAAACGCGCGAAGGCGAGCTTCGCTTGCCTGGCCGAAGGTCCCCGGAGGGAAGCGCAACCGCTCAGGGAAGGGTGGGTTCGTGGGAGGGACACCGTAGGTGGCCATCCCGCGCCTCATTTCCACTTATGCCACGGCATCTCCAGCTCATCGAGAGGAATATCGTCGAGAGAAACAGCGGCACCTGCCCCCTTCTTCGAAAGTGAGAGGAAACCTATGAGACGTCGGCGGAACAGCACGCCGGCAACCAATAACAGAAGAATCAGCGTTGCGCCCACTGAACTGAGAGCTGCCGCATACCGTTCTACAAAAGAAATACTCAGGCATTCCTCCGTACAGCTGCTGCCACCATCGCACTCTTCAGAGGAATCGACCACGTGATCTCCACAGAGTGGCTTTCTACAAGAAATTCTACAGGCGTTCGGAAGCGTGTCAGAATTCGAAAGCCCATCATCACACTCTTCGCCCACCTGCAGAACACCATCGCCGCACTTCTCGAGATGACAGCTGACACTGCATCCATCATCTTCTTCAATATTGCCGTCATCGCATTGCTCACCCGCCTCTAAAACCTTGTTCCCACAGATTGGGTATCGGCACGTATTCGGGCAGTCGTCGTCATTCATCTGATTGCCGTCATCGCACTGTTCCTTGCCTTCGACCAATCCATCGCCGCAAATCGGCAGCTTGCAGGAAGTCGGACAACTATCGAAGATATTGCGATTGCCGTCATCGCACTCCTCTCCCGGCTGCATCACGCCATCTCCACAGCGTGCCTTCTTGCAGGAATTATTGCACAGGTCATCTGGAACATGATTACCGTCGTCACACTCCTCTTCCGACTGAACGATGGCATCACCGCACCGGAATTTCTGACATCCATTCGTGCACGCGTCATCATTTACATGGTTGCCATCGTCACACTCCTCTCCTCGCTGCACCGCGCCATCTCCACACTGCGGAAGTATGCAGCTGTTAGAGCAGGTATCAATGTCACTTCGATTTGCGTCGTCGCACTCTTCAATCCCTTCGCGAATGCCATTGCCACATACGGGTAGACGACAGTTGTTCGGGCAGAAATCCCAGTTATTAAAATTCCCGTCGTCACACTGCTCACGCCCCTCCATCACAGCATCGCCACAAACAGAGAATTCACAATCATTGGGACAATCATCGATGTTGCTATGATTGCCATCATCACACTCCTCGGTCACTTGCACGTCACCATCACCACAGCGCGCAGACTTGCAGGAATTGTTGCAGGTATCAGCATTTTCGCGATTGCCGTCATCGCACTCCTCCTGCTCCTGCACGATACCATCGCCACAACGAGGCCGCGTGCATATATTGGAACAACTGTCCTCACTGACCTGATTGCCGTCATCGCACTGTTCGCCTGTCTCGACAACGCCGTTGCCACAGACCGGAGCGGCGGAGGAGGATGAAGATTCCTGGGCGGCAGGATGTGTCTCTTCAGAAGACGCGGCAGCGCTACTCCCGGCATCGGCTTCAGCCGAAGCGGAAGACGACTGTGCAGATGCAGAGATCGATGTCGCACTCGAGGACGATGACGGACAGGGAGGTTTAAACGTCCATTGACAACCCCCCTCGCACAAGCCTTCTGCATCACACGTCGGTACGGCGCACGTGCGGCCGCATGTACCCTCCAGATATTGGATTTTGGTTGTGAGCAGATTCGTTTTGGAATCCAAGACGTAGACCTCTTGTGTTGGTGCTTCACACTCTTCGCCCAGATACGGCGTAACGACACTATCACCGCAGAAGAGCGCGGTGCAGAGCAGAGAACACGAGCTTAATCCGTTGAAGCGACCAAGGTCACACTGTTCCCCTTCTCCAGCCTGCAGAATACTGTCACCACAGTGCGGAGGCTTACTCATTGAAGAAGACGAAGACGAACGCGTCGGGCATCCCGGCGACCCGTAGGGCAAACCAACGCACTCCTCTGTGAGCTCCTGCGCTTGCGTTCCTGTGCGCAGAGAGGACATGAGGACAAGGAGCCCCGCAGAACAGAGCAGTACAGCCAGCAAATTCGTCTTTCTTTGCATGTTTCTAACTATTTTACCACTTTTTGCTGTTCTCCTCACCCCCTCACTTATTGCAAATTACTAGAGAGATGTTCTGATTGTTATTTGGTTTCTTTCTCAAGAGAAGCGACTGTCGTGTCCTCCTGAACGTAAGAAGGCCGCTTAAGGGCAACCATAGCCTGTACGACAGGGTCCTCTGAAAGCTGATGGAGCGCCTGTGACTCTGCCACCTGCATATTGAGAATCTCCTCTTCCAGCAGTAGTTGAGAGCGCTCCCGCTCCAGATTGCGCAGCTGGTAGCCCTTGGTGGCCGTAGCATTCTGGTGGAAGAGAATGAAGAGCGCGAGCAGCAGAATAAGCGAACCGATGCACACCATGAGCAAAATCGTGCTCTGATTCACCATGCGACCGAGACTGGCGCGGGACACAGGGGCCGAGAGTGTGGCGGTAGGATCGAGCACGTTGACAGCGCAGTGTAACAGAGAGACAAAGGAATCACGATGGCGTTGAAACGCTTCGCATGATGACACGTAACTTCCCGCTCCGCGAACGCGGATTCACCGTCACCTCATCATCAGAAGGCACAATCGCCTTGCGTGTGAGGAGTGTAAAGAATGGCGGATGCACATCCTGACCGGTATCAAGATGTTTGGGTGCTTGAGACAGGGCACGGAATACCTGCTTCACACGACGATCCTCGAGTGAGTGGTAGCTGATGACCCCCATACGTCCACCGGGCGTAAGGAGTGAAGGACCCACCGAAAGCAGGGTATCGAGCGCACCCAGTTCATCATTCACCGCGATGCGCAACGCCTGAAAAATCTGCGGAAGCACCGCCTTGGCACGCCAGCGGAACACCGACTCTGCCGCGAGAACGACCGCCGTCGTGGTGGTGGGCTTGTGCTCTTTGAGAACGCGGGCAAAACGCTTGGCCGAAGGAAGCTCACCAAAAGCACGCAGACACTGCGACACCTCATCTTCAGAAGCCTGTGCCAGCCAGGCAGCAGCAGAAACTCCACTCGAGCGATCGTAACGAAGATCCAGCGGCACCTCTTCGCGAAAGGTAAAACCGCGCTCTGGGTCATCCACGTGCGGGGAGCTCAAGCCCAAATCGGCAAAGAGAATATCGACGGGAGGAAGATCAAGATCGGCAATGGCAGAAAAATTCGCATGGCGGCAATCCACGTGGCCGGGCAATTTGCGTAAACGCGTTTCGGCATGAGCCAGATTCTGTGCATCGGCATCCAGGCCAATGAGCCTGCCATGCTCGCCAATTTTCTTGAAGAACGCTTCGGCATGACCGCCCAGACCGAGTGTCACATCGAGCACCGTTTCACCCGCTTTGGGATCGAGGAGCGTGAGAACTTCTGAGAGCAAAACCGGCACATGGTGTGGTGCAGTCACAGACGAAGTGTAGTGCGCGCACCACCTGTTTCAACGGATTGATCTTGCATCTTTCTCCACAGGAGTTTCATGTATACAAAATTTATACGAATTAGAGTATTTTGCGGTCCTCTTAAATCCAATATATGGCTTTAAAAGAGGCTATAGAGCAGGATTGACACAGATAGATATACATCTATAATACTTCACTTGATTCCGCTCCTCCCCATCGTGTTGGGCGTCTCTCTCGCTATGAGCCCAACCCCATCGGCCCCCGTACTCACCTTCGTCCCCCAGACTCAGTGGCATGCCCAAATGGGCGACCGCATCGTGGTCGACACGCAGGCGAACGAAGGTTTTCTCATCCACAGAAATGGAGAGACTCTGCAGTTCCCGGTCGCCACAGGACAGCGTCGCGGGGTGTGCTACATCGGACGGTGCTACAACGCCACCACTCCACAGCGCACATGGGAAGTACGATCGAAAGACATCAAGGGTGACCGCATTACCTTTGGGCCGAGCGGACGTTTTCTGCGTCTGTACTGGGATGATGAGAGCACGCCCTACGGCTTTCATGAGTTCGCCTACGAAGACCGGATGTTCGATGATCAGCCCCGCTTCAAGAGCATGGGGTGCATCATCGTGAAGAAGGAGATCATGGATATCCTCGACCAAACCTACGCCGTGAATGAGGGGAATATTCCCGTAGTCACGAAGTACGGTATTGAGGAACCTCTAGCACTCGCCTTTGCCCCACAGGAGTGACCCCTTTTCCACTGGCGCCTGACGGATGAGCCTCTTATACTTTTTTTGCGCGGAGAGGTGGCTGAGTGGTCGAAAGCGCCACACTGCTAATGTGGTATACGGGCTTCAATCCGTATCGAGGGTTCGAATCCCTCCCTCTCCGCCACAGGTGAATTCGAGCTGAGCACGAGCCTGAAGGGCGAAGTGTGAAGCCGAAGATCCTGTGTCCCCGAAGCGATAGCGAAGGGGGCATTCATTGCATCTTTCCCAACCACAACTATGAAAGGCTACGTCACCAACATCGAAGAGGCCACAAAGGAGAATATCAACTTTCGCAAAGTCCTCTACACGGCAAAAAACAGCCAGCTCGTTGTCATGAGCATTCCAGCTGGTGACGACATCGGTGCGGAGGTGCACGAATTGGATCAGTTTATTCGGATCGAAGAAGGATCGGGCACCGCCGTCTTGGATGGCGTCGAGCACAAGATCGAAGCGGAGTACGCCATCGTGATTCCAGCTGGCACGAACCACAATGTCATCAATACGGGCACGACAGATATGAAGCTCTATTCCGTCTACTCACCCCCGGAACACCTCGACGGTGTGGTACACCCCACGAAGGCTGACGCCGAAGAAGAGCATTTCGACGGTCACACCACGGAGTAATCGAGATTGCTTGAGCCCATATGGTACAGTGAGCCATATGCCCTCTGTACTCGGTATCGATCTCGGCGGAACAAAGCTGGCCATTGCGCGATTCGAGACTTCTTCGTGGCAGGAACAGGATGCACGGGCCACCTCCACGGCCGGCAAGACGTTCCCTGTAATTGTCGGAGAGCTTCTCGCACTCATTCAGGAATTCAGCACCGAAGACACGCAGGCCATCGGCATCGGCGTGCCCGGTCTCGTGGAACGCTCCGGGCGCATTCACACCACGCCCAATATTCCTGAGGGTGAGGGGTTCCCTCTCTCAGAAACACTCAAGAAGAAAACTGGTCTCTCCGTCTCTATCGAGAACGACTCCGCGTGTTTTGCGCTGGCAGAGGCGCTACACGGAGCAGGAAAGGACGAGCGCGTTGTGGTGGGTATCACGATGGGCACGGGTGTTGGAGGGGGCATTATCGTTGATGGAACGATTTTTAAGGGCGAGCACGGCTATGCGGCGGAGTTCGGGCACATGCTCCTCAAACCCGGCGAATCACCGACAGGACTCACCGGAGGGCGCGGCGAGATCGAGGAGTACCTCTCAGGTACTGCCCTGCGCAAACGCTGCCCTGCCGCAAAGCGCCCTGAAGATACGCTGACAGGCCCCGCCTGCACGCACATGCACGACACCGTCATGCGCGAAATCGCCTGGATGTGCACGAGCCTCATTCACTGCATCGACCCCGGCATCATCGTCTTCGGCGGGAGCGCGGGCCGTGCGCTCAAGCCACACTTGCCCACCATCGAACAGGAGTTGCGACGTTGGATGCTGCCCAAGAGTAACCCCCCAGCGCTTGCAATCGGCACACTGAATAATGCCGGAACGCTGGGGGCGGCATTATTGACGCAATAGTAATGTCACCCTGAGAAGGAGATCCGAGTGAGCGAGGGACGACGTCTCGAAGGGTGACAAATTCTTGAACTCATGTTTCGAGACATTCCGCATTCGCGGGATTCCTCAGCATGACACCAGTTTTTCGTCTCACTTCTTCACCTTCTCCCAGTCCTCCATAAATTTCTTGAGGCCTGCATCGGTGAGCGGATGGAGCGGAAGCTCTTTAAACACTGTGTACGGAATCGTGGCAATGTGCGCACCCAGACGCGCCGCGCGCTCGATGTGCTCCGGCTTGCGGGTGGAGGCAACCAGAACTTCCGTTGCAAATCCGTAATGCTCCCACGCCTGCATGATCTCGGCAATGAGTTCCATGCCATCACCACCGGCATCATCGATGCGGCCAACGAAGGGGCTGATGATCGACGCACCGGCCTTGGCCGCCAGTACCGCCTGCGCAACCGAGAAGACGAGTGTGCAATTGGTCTTGATCTTCTTGCCCGCGCAGAACTTGAGCGCCTTGAGGCCCTCTACCGTCATGGGTACCTTCACGACCACATGCTTGTGCCACTTGCTGTACTCCATAGCCTGCTGCTGCATGCCCTGCGCATCGGTCGCGGTCACCTGCGCGCTGACACACGGCACGAGCGCGCACATCTTCAGAACCGTGTCCTTAAAATCCTTTCCCTCTTTGGCCACGAGTGAGGGATTGGTCGTAACACCGTCCAAGACACCCCATGCGGCAATTTCGGCGACCTGATCAACGTTGGCGGTATCGAGGAAGAGCTTCATAGAGAGATGGAAAGAAAATCAAGAAATGCGGTAGCGATCGAAGTATACTGGCGATCCTCTATGCGTGAAAAGCAGATACTCCTCTTCGTACTCCTGTGTCTACTCACGGCGTGCTCCGCACCGCCGGAGGGAGCCTCTTCTGTTTCCTCTTCATCCTCTGCTTCTTCTGACTCCTCTTCGTCCTCTGTTTCTTCTACTCCCTACGCCCTACGCCCTACCCCCTACTCCGTCCGTCTCTTAGTCCCCTTCTCTCCCCAAACCCCCTTCGCCAATTGGGATGCACTCCACGAAGAAACCTGCGAAGAGATGAGTCTGCTTCTCGTGCACCACTATCTGGAGGGCACAGACCTCACACGCGAGCAGGCTGAGGCGGAGCTCCTGGCTCTCATTGAATGGGAAGAGGCACACGGCTACCCGCAGGACGTGACGGTGGCAGAACTCGGCAAGATCGCCGAAGAGTATTTCGGTTATCACGCGCGCGTCATTCCGAATCCGACGCAGGAAGATCTCAAATACCTGCTGGCAGACAACCATCCGGTTATCGTGCCCGCGGCTGGTCGGGATCTGGGCAACCCCTACTTCTCGGGCGAAGGTCCGTGGTACCACATGCTCGTGCTCACGGGTTTTAGCGAATTCTTCTTCATCACCAATGACGTCGGCACCAAGCGCGGCGAAGGCTACGTCTACCGATTCGAAACTCTCATGAATGCCATTCACGACTGGACGGGCGTCAAAGAAGAAATTCTCAACGGTCCGAAACGCGTGCTCATTATCGAACCGACCTCACTAATGAAATAATCATCGCGAAGACAGGCTCCGCCTGTCTGGCCGCAGGTCCCCGGAGGGAAGCGATACCGCTAAGGGAAGGGTGGGTTCATGGGAGGGACACCGTAGGTGGCCATCCCATGCCTCATCGTGCTACGAGCATCATCAGTGACAACAGAACGATCACCGAGATGTTGATGCCCATGAATGGAAAACCGGACGAACGCTTCCTGATGGGATAACGCATAAGTAGTGAAAAAATGTAGATCGGGAGGAGCCTAAGGACAGGGATCGATCGGGGCAACCAATCCCCCTTGATCACACTCCGAAACACCATTCTGATTTTGAGCAAATTTTGTACCCGGCTTTACGGATCCACCCGAGAAATCTACACTCCTGATACCTCCTCTCCCAATCCTATGCAAACTGGCAGACCTGATGTGCAATCACTGATTGGAAAGCCCACGAACGATGTTCCGATGGCACTTCAGCGTGTGATGAAAAGTGTACATCGCGGCGAGAGAATCTGGGTGGGGCCGAAGGAAGCAGAGTCATTGAGTGCAGAGGAAGAGAAGGCATACACACTCGCAGAGAAGATTCTGTGTCATCTCGCGGTGCAGGCACCCGTAAAGCACGCCTCCGGTCATCCCGGTGGCTCGCTCTCGGCCTTCACCTTCGCTTACATGCTGAGTACGCTTCGCGATCCTGCGGTGGACCAGCCGTTGCGCATGAGCGCTGGGCACCTCTCGCTCCTCGCATACGGATTGCAGTGGCTGTTTGGTCGAGAAGGAACCGACAAGCGACTTGCTTCTCCACAGACAATCATCGATACCTTCCGTATTCCCTCGGGGCTGCCTGGGCACATCGAGGCCGGTGTGGGCGATATCCCCTTCGGCACAGGGCCTCTGGGTAAAGGATTGAGCAACGCCCTTGGAGCAGCCTTCGGACTGAGATTTCAGAAGAAGCCGGGCATCGTGGATGTACTGCTGGCGGATGGCGACAGTCAGGAGGGCCAGGTGATGGAGGCTGTGCGACTCGCCGCTCACCTGAAGGTCGATAACCTCATCGTCCACGGCGACTTCAACGACGTGCAGCTCTCGGGGCTGCCGAGCGAGACCGTGGCAGCGGACTTCGCGGAAATCGTGCACGCAGCAGGTTTCAGCGTGATCGAGGTACAGAACGGCAATAATCCCGCACAGGTGAAGACGGCAATTGAGCGGGCGACAGCACTCACCGGAAAGGGCCACCCCATTTTCGTCTGCTACTACACCACCATGGGAAACGGCATCTCGTTCATGGAAGAAGGATCCAATTCAGGGAAGAAGAACTACCACGGTGCACCATTGAACAAAGATGAGGCAGCCCTCGCTTTAAAAGAGCTCCCCTCACTCGAAGAAACAGCCCGTGCGTATGAGCCCTTCCGTACTCAGCAGAAGAAGCGCTACAAAGCAAAACCGCGTGTCGAAACTGATCTCCCCCTCACGTTCAGTGCGGCAAAACTCAAGGACTATGCGCGCACCGTAACAACTGAAAAGGGAGCCGCACGCAAAGACTTTGGTGCCACGCACCTCAAAAATCTCATGAAGGCAGATCAGCGCATCGTGATCCTCCATGCGGATCTGGCAGGTTCGGGCGGATTCGACGAAGTGGCGAAGGAGTTCCCTGACCGGGTGATCAACGTGGGCGTGGCCGAGGCAAATATGCTCATGATGGCCGCCGGTATGCGGCAGACAGGGTTGCTCCCCGTCACCTACACGTTCGCCGCCTTCGGCACCAACGAAGCGCGTGCCAACGCACGGCTCATCGATATCAACTGCGGACACACACGCTGCGGCATTCTCAATGACTGCACGCACGCCGGACTCTCGGTGGGCGAAGATGGCGAAACACATCAGGAGCAAAACCACTTCACGCTCCCCTTCCGTCATACGCAGGTGTGGATGCCGGCCGATAGCAATCAGGCAGCCGCCATGGCGGAGAGGGCGATGGAAATCATCGCCGAAGGGCACCAGAGCGTCTTTGTCTTCTCGCCACGTACCGGGCATGAGCAGCTTAAAAATCCAACAGGGGAAATTCTCTACGGAGCGGATTACACGTTTACAGGAGCAATGGATCTCATCCGGGGATCGGATAACGCATTGGACCAGGTGACGATCATCGCCACGGGCATTCCGGTGCACCGCGCAGTAGAAGCGGCGGATCAGCTGCTCGCAAGCCCCGAGAAGGTTCGCGTGCGTGTTCTCAATGTGGGTAGTATTCGACCGATCGATGCGGCGGCGGTGCTGAAGGCCGCTCTCGAAACCGGTCGTTTGATCGTAGCCGAGGATCATAACAGTGAGGGAGGCCTCGCCTCGCAGGTGGCGGATATCATCGCCGACTTCGCACTCCCCTGCTCACTTCGGCGCCTCGGCTTGAACCAGTACTTTCCCTCAGCCAAAGCGGAGGATTTGGAATTGATGGCGGGGCTCGATACCGAGAGCATCCTCCATGCCGTCTTAGACGAGATCCATGCCGAAGTGCGCGGTGGCGAAGACGCGTTCGTGAGCGCACTCTTCGAGATGGCGCACCACCTGCGCTTCAGCCGCTTCCACGAAACCGCACTCCCCTTCGTCGAACATCTCCTCTCTCAGCAAGGCTACCTCGATACGCTCCGCATCAATTTTGCCAAGCGTGCCTGCCCTCAAGGCGAACTCCCGAAGAATGAGCAGCTGCTCGAACGACTGCAGGAAGAAACGCAGGCTCTCTGAGTTCACGGCATCCTGTTGTACACTGTCTACGGAAGGGTGGCCGAGTGGTCTATGGCGACGGTCTTGAAAACCGTTATCCCGCACCTGCGGGATCGAGGGTTCGAATCCCTCCCCTTCCGCCAGCCAGACACGATCTTCGGCGCGTTGCACGACACCCGCGTTACAGTTGCGATACAGCGCATAATGCAGGGCTTTCGAAAAACGTGATTTTGACGTATAATACTAGTAAATCCCTCTGTCACGCGACAGTCACATCACACTCACCATTCACATCAATTCCACGAGTACCGGCGAACTGCGTTCACTCCTCCAGACCGCTCTGGAACAGGAAATGCCAGAAGAAATCATTCTGCGCCTGCAGTGGCTGCTTCACTACGCGCAGCACGGCTCTGTCAGTGAAACCTGCA
>CAYOLJ010000015.1:0-17337 GCA_964404805.1 uncultured Candidatus Peribacteria bacterium | reverse complement strand
CCAGTGTTTCGGAAAACGGCGTCCCCTTGCCCTTGAGTGGGCCACGGGGGCCTGAAGCTTTCAGTCCGGTCATGATCGCGCGGCAGGTTACCGGCTCAATCGATGCGTGGCAAGTTTTTTCATCACTCCGTGCGTGCACACCTCCGGTGTACTCTGTCAATTGCCAGAGCGCGCCGAAAACGTTTCACTAGTGCACTGTATGCGTTCACGGACAGTAATCATAGTCCTGAGTGTGCTGGTGCCCTCCCTCGCTCTCGCAAGTGCTCTTGATGATGTGGTGCACGATGCCTCCTCCTTTTCGGATGTACTGGAGCAAATGCAGGCCGAGCAGAGCGGTCAGATCAATGACGCAGTGCGTGAGTTTGGCGACGAAATTTTTCCTTCGACCGGACAGGGCAGTTCTACCAGTCGCCAGTCAACACTCGATGAAGATCCCAACTTTCTGACTGCGCGCGTCGATGGTGTACCGGTCATCTTTCGCGATGTTCCCAAGGATGCCTGGTTCGCGCCGTACGTACGGGATGTCGTAGAGGAGGGGATTGTGTCGGGATACCGTGAAGCGAATGGAGCACTCAAGGGTCTCTTCGGTCCTGCGGATGCACTGACCATTGAACAGCTGGCAAAGATTGCGGCGCAGGTTGCTCGTGTAGATCTCTCTGCCTGTGGAATAACGCTAAAGAACGATACCGCACATGATACGTGGTCAGAGCCGTACATCCGTTGTGCGGAGCAGCGCGGCTGGGCGGTGTATTCGGATGGATCGGTCGACATCAGCAGACTGGCCCGACGCGCCGAGGTCGTGGCCACGCTCCTTCAGGCTCTGGCCGTAAAGACCGAACCGAGGACGGGCGGCATTTTTACCGATGTCGACAGTTCAGTGGAGTTTGCTGCAGCAGTTGAGATGGCAGCACGCGCGGGCGTCATTGCCGGTGATACCGATGCACAGGGAAATTCCCTGGGGACATTCCGTCCTATTGATCCCGTCAACCGTGCAGAGGTGGCAAAGATTGTTACGATGGCGCTACAGGTGTACGGCGTCTGAACATGCCTCACCAGTGCAGGTGATGTGTCTGTAGATAGTGGCGCACATGGTCTTGCAGTTTACGCAGGTTTCCCCACTGCATCACTGCTGCTCCAGAGATGATGAGCGAAGCACCAATGCCCTGATACCAGGTCACTGGTTCCCCGAGGTAGAGGTGCGAAAAGAGCAGGCCCGATGCGACGGTGAGTGTGCCGAGCAATGATACTGTGGCCAATGGAAGGCGTTCGATAGATTCGTAGTAGCTCAAGACTAAGAGGAATCGCGAGATGAGTCCGTATCCGATCAGTACTCCCAGATACGCGAGAGGGAACATGCTGAGTTCAAATGCGAACGGGTGTTGAATGAAGGGAGAGAGTAGAAAGAAGAATCCAATGGCACAGCATGATCGTACGACGATGATGACCTGTGGCTCGAGCCGGCGTAGATATTTGCGAATGATGACTCCACCGAGAGCAAAGAAGCAGCCGGCGAGGATGATGAAAGCGTCACCGCTCACGAGGGTCATTCCCTCAGAGAAGCCGCGCAGAGCGACAGTGAGAAGTCCTAAGAAGATGATGAAGCCACCAAACCACTGGGCACGTTTGGGGTATGTGTGCATCGCCAGCATTGCGAAGACGATGAGGAAAATGGTTTCCGAATTCGTGAAGAGTTGGGAATTGATGGCGAATGTGCGTTCGAGACCCGTGAACCAGAAGATAGGCGCGAGTATACCGTTGAGGACGCTAGCCACCGCAAGTGGCAGAATCAAATGCAAACGCACACGCCTCAGTTTTTTGATGATGGGAAAGAATCCAAACGAGAGCACGGCAAAGAGCAGCAGCATGATTTCGCTCAAGAAGAGCATCGAGAGTGGCGAGAAAAACTCGGTCAGCTGCTTTCCGAATGCTGCGGTTGTGGAGCCTGCGAGAATCATTGTGGTAAGAGCGATCCACCCGATAGTGGCCGAGCACACGCGTCGTTGCCGCATGCGTACAGCTGGTTGCCGCAGGATGCCTGATAAGGATGTCATTTTGTTAATTATACAACAAAACACAATATATTCCAATATCAGTCTAAATTCACTTCCACTCACTACGAATCAACTTCTCCTTCTTCGCTCTAGTCCAGCCTTTTATTTGCAGTTCACGCAAACGCGCAGAAGATTTGCCTGTGAAAGACGGCGAGACGTACACAAGGCGTAACTGGCCTTGATCATGAGCAAATTTTGCACCTTTGCCTTCGTTGTGATTGTCGGCCCTTCTCTTAGGATGAGTTGTGATTCCTGTGTAGTACCTTCCTGTAACCGCCTGCGCGATGTAGACGTACCAGGACATGATTGATTGTGGGGCAGTTCGACTCGCTTCGCTCGCTCACTCACTGTCATTCGCCTCGGCTGCTCATTAGTAGTGCTGTGCCAATTCAAGAATGAAAGCAGAATGGTGCCGCCGGCTGGAATCGAACCAGCATGCCCGGTAATGGGCAGGGGATTTTAAGTCCCCCGTGTCTACCATTTCACCACAGCGGCAATAATGAGGAAGGATCTTCGGTCAGTATATCTCACAATGAAATAATCTGTCGCAAAGTGCGAAACCGTAGGTTTGTCTCTCATGATCAGATGGGCAGCATCTCCATTTTGTACTTCGGCGCTTCACGTACGGGCTGCTCACCCACGGCCAGCGGTTCGCCGGTTTCGGGGTCCACTTCTTCAGAAGAGATGATGAGGCGGCGTAAGGTGGTGCCGACCGGTGTGCAGGTCATGAGGGTCGAGAGACGTCGGTCGGCTGGTTGGTCGAGGACGTCTACGTTCGATGGCTTCACTTCGTACTTCGATCGCACGACGTAGCGATGCTTGTCACCGCCGTAGTACACCCAGTAGTCATCGCCTTCTGAGAGCATGTGTAGTCTTGCAAAGACGGTCTTGTATCCGCCCGGTGCCCAGGGGTAGTAGGAGCTGTGCCCCGTGACGAAGAAGTTCCCTGCTTGACCGGGCTTGGCGGTGCCGGGGTAGTGCACGACACCCTGTTCGAGCGCTGCCTGAATGTCGGACTCAACCTGTACCCAATCTTCGCGAAGCAGTGCTTCGTACGATGGAATAGAGATTGGCACATTGATGTTCAGCTTTGGAATGATCAGACGGTCTTCGGGCGGACCAACAGGGGGGAGGAAACTCAAGAGATTGCCCTCATCCTCGCCGCCGGCCGTCGTGAGCATCGGTGACCTGAGAAGTTTCTCGCGAAGCTCTGCTGTCGTGCCTGCTCCCACACCTGCTTCCATACGGATTTCCTGTAGGGGATCCAAGCGCGATTGAATGATCTGCCAGAAACTCTGGTAGTTGAGTGTGACGAAGAGTGCGACGAAGAGGGCGGCAAATGTGCCCCCAAATCGAACGGTGTCGAGGAGGAAGAGCGTGATTCTGCTGTAACGCTTGGGCTCTTTACGTGGTCGAACCACCCAGACCGGTTGCACGAGAAATGTCCAAGTTCCGCGCAAGGCCCTTAAGAGAAACCGATGGAATCTCTGCGCAACCGATGCACAACCTTCTGCACTTTCGCGGTACTGTCGCGCCCCCTCAGTCAGCAGTCCATTCGCTCCGCTCTTCGCGTGCAGCGGCAGGGCATTCACACGTGAGCGCAGTTGAGAAATCCACGACGGTGAAGATCTCTTTTTCTTTTCGGGCAGGGCTCCATTGGGTTTATCAGGGATGGGTTGTGGCTGCGGAACGTTGACCTTCTCCTGTACGGGTGAAGCCTCCTCGCTGGCAGGAAGAATGATGTTCCCCTCCGCATCATACGAAGCTGCATGTTGCCGGTGGGGGCGTTGTTCGAGCGGTATCATGATAGTATACCTCGGAATGCCTTTTTGAGCCATGGCAAGCGGTGAGTGATGATAGCAGATTCTTCGGCGTTACGATGTGCGCTTTTGCGATTCAGCAGAGATGATCTGCCCGCATCCTATGATTTCCTGGCCACGATAGAGGACGAGTGCCTGCCCCGGCGTGGGAGCACTCACAGGACGAGAAAATCGAAAGAGCCCTGTATATCCACGAAAAGTGAATGTTCCGCGCCCTTTTCTCGTCTGCAGTCGTATGCGGGCGGTGAGGGGGTGGCACCGACGTTGTGCGGGCTTCTCGCGCGTAAATGTCAGTGTGTTTACATAGACCTCTTTAGTGAGAAGAGCCCTAGAAGGAGCCAGAAAAATTGTATTACTTTTTTGATCAATGCGAATGATGTGGAGAGGCGTCTTCTGCCCGCCAACCTTCAGGCCACGGCGTTGGCCGATGGTGTAGAACGGTAGGCCCTCATGCGTTCCGACGACGGTGCCATCGAGTGTTTTGATGGGGCCGGGTTTGGCAGCGGTAATGGAACGCCGCAGGAATGCTGCGGGGGACTTCTCAGGAAAGAAGCAGAGATCCTGACTCTCGCGGTAGCTGACGTGATCGAGGGGAATCTTAAATTTCTTGGCGAGCGCATAGGTCTCGCGCTTCGTCTTTGTGCCGAGTGGCAGTACGGTGCGGGCAAGCTCCTTCTGGGTGAGACGCGCTAGGAAGTAGCTCTGATCTTTGGTGGCATCTTGCGCCTCGAGGAGTGCGAAGCCGTTGCCTCTGCGTACGATGCGCGCGTAGTGCCCTGTTGCCACTTTGTCGCATTTAAGCTTGCGGGCGAATGTGAGTAGATGTTTAAACTTGAATGCACGATTGCAGAGCACACAGGGATTGGGAGTGATGCCTCTGCGGGTTGCCCTGATAAAAGGATCCACCACGGTGCATTTGAAGGAATCTTGCAGATCGAGTGTGTGGAGTGGAATGCCCAGATTGCTCGTGACCTTTCGCGCGCGAGCGAGTGTCTGTGTATCGCAGCACTTGGTGGGCAACACTTTGGCGAGAGCAGGAGCCAGTGGATCTTGCCAGAGCTGAAAGCGTACGCCGATGACTTCATGGCCCTGCTTTTGCAGAAGGCATGCAACCACACTGGAGTCGACTCCCCCCGACATAGCAACGAGGATACGCATAGAAGCATCCTACCGTTGTCCAGTTACTCTTCAACACTATGGGGGACTTCTGCCATAATGCATCCATGATTGAGAAACTTCGTGCACTGGCAGCCGAGTACGCACAACTGCAGGCGAGCCTCCAGGATCCCGATGTCTACGGTGATCCCAAGAAGCTGGCGGAACTCGGCAGGCGATCGAGACAGTTGCAACCACTTGTCATTCTTCTCAATGAGTACGACCGCTGCGAGCAGGCTATTGCGTTCGCCGCGGAGTCACATGAGGCGGATCTTAAGGAGCTTGCGCAGGAGGAGGCCCATCAGGCCGCGCTTCGCAAGGAGGAATTACTGACGAAAATGCGGTTATTCCTCGTGCCCGTCGATCCGTTCGATCAGCGTAATGTCATCGTAGAAGTGCGTGCAGGAACAGGGGGTGAGGAGGCCGCACTCTTTGCAGCAGAACTTCTGCGCATGTATCTGCGTTATGCGGAGCAGAAGAAGTGGAAGACGGAGCTGATTAGCAAGACGGATGCCGAAGTAGGAGGGATTAAAGAAGCCGTTGTGCGCATTGAGGGTTCGGCATTCGGCGACTTCAAGTTTGAGTCGGGCGTACACCGCGTGCAGCGCATTCCTGAAACGGAGAAGAAAGGTCGCGTGCATACCTCTGCCGCTACCGTAGCCGTGTTGCCTGAAGCAGAGGAGGTGGATATTACTCTGCGTCCGCAGGATCTGAAGATCGATACGTTCCGCGCCGGAGGAGCCGGTGGGCAGAATGTGAACAAAGTGGAGAGCGCGATTCGCATCACGCACGTTCCCACGGGAGCAGTGGTGGTCTGCCAGACGGAACGCAGTCAGGCACGTAATCGCGAAATTGCCATGAGCTTACTACGCAGTCGCATCTATGAAGCCGAGCGAGAGAAACTAGCGAAGGAGCGCGGCGAAATGCGTGCAGGGCAGATCGGCTCAGGCGACCGGAGCGAGAAAATCCGCACCTATAACTTTCCGCAGGATCGCGTGACGGACCATCGCGTGAACAAAAATTTCAGCAACCTGCCCTCAATTATGGAAGGGGAGATCGGCGATATTCTCGAAGCACTCAAGACGTGGAACGTGGAGCAGCAGTTGTCACGCTTGGGCGTCTCGTAAATCATTCGTGCAGCATTGATTCGATCCTCGCAGTGGTGATGGCAATCACGTCTGCAATGGTTCTCGCCTTTTTAAGCGCTTTGTCAGGAAGACTGAAGTGTCCTTGATTCTTGAGAACCGACAACGCGTCGCACTGATCTTCGGTTTCCATGATAAATTCCTGCAACTCGAGTGAATCAAGATCGCTCACTAGCATCTCTGGAGTGACGCGCTCATGATCTATGCCCGCACTAGAGGCGTAGGCATCAACCACGATGTCATGTGCACTTTGTTCAATTCTAACATCTTCAGACGCCATAAAAGTATTATACGTCAAATATTGATTAACGTCAATTTACCGTCCTCGCAGCAAGCGCATGGTTTCGAGTCTTTTCTCGATCAACGCTGCTGTACCGATGTCGGAGCGATGGCGCACAGGGCCCTGCACACCTTCACAGAATTCTTCGGCGATCTGTTCCGCCTCGGTGATGGTTGCACCCACACCAACGATACCTGCGGTACGAGACCCCCCCAGGTGCAGCCCGCCCTGTCCATCCTCTGCAATGTCGCCGAAGAAGAGGTGCGCGTTCTGCGGCACAGGGGGGAAGGTTACAAGAGCGCCTTTCTGGTCTTTGCTGACGGGGTAGCTCTCGGGGGTGATGTATTTGCAGACGGTGGCCTTCTTCTCAAACGTGACGAGATCGGGGGCGAGTGTTCCTTTGGTGATGGCTACGCAGATGTCGACGAAATCAGAAGAGAGGAGCGGGAGCACATTGAGTGCCTCGGGGTCGCCAAAGCGCGCGTTGTACTCGATCACCTTCACGCCGTCTTGCACTGCGATGAATCCGCCGTAGAGGATGCCCTTAAATGGCTCGCCACATTCCTGCAGCAGCGCTTCGGCGGTGAGACGGTTCAGCTCACTCGCACGTGCGAGATCCTTCTCTGTGAGAAAGGGGAGTGAGTGATTGGCATCGGAGTACGTGCCCATGCCGCCAGTGTTGGGGCCGGTGTCGCCCGCGTAGGCGCGCTTGTGATCCTGAATCGCCGGCATATCGACGACCTGCGTACCCGAGGTAAATGAGAGCAGGCTGAATTCCACACCCACCAGTTTCTCTTCGATGACGACGCGTCCGCCTTCTTCGATGCACTCCTTGGCATACTGCAGACCTTCTTCGATGGTGGCCAGATGCTCGCCGCTCACTTTGACACCCTTGCCGCCCTTCAGCGCGTCATACTTCACCACGTAGTTTCCTCTCAATTCCTGTTCAATAAATGTGTTCAATTCTTTTGGCTCGTACGAGGTGAAAACCCGATACTTGGGCAGTGAATCTGGGGCGACTTTGATCAGGAGATCGCGGGCGAAACTCTTGCTCGATTCGACGCGCGCGAGGGACTTTTTCGGAGCCATTGTGGGAATACCTTCCGCCTCCAGTAGATCGGCAAGCCCGGCGCCGATGGGATCATCGGGCCCGACGATAGCGAGATCGGGCTTGGCCTTCTTGGCAATCTCCACCACCCAAAGAAAATTGAGAATGTCACCGACGTGGAGCTGCGTTGAGAGTTTCTTCAACCCCGGGTTCTTGGTCGTACAGACGGAAATAATCTCGGGCTGATGGCGGCTGCGCGCCAAGGCATTGGCGATGGCATGTCCGCGGGCTGAGGAGGCGACGAGGAGAATCTTCATAGATGCAGTATGCAGCAGGCCTTCTGCAGCGGCAAACAAGGTTTACTCTTCAATCGTTCCTAATACACCTCCTTCATCCGGCTTCGTCCGCCGTCGCTTGGCGATGGCAGACTACGCCGCGATTTCCTTGGCATAAAGCCGGATGCCACGGCGTAGTTGAGCACAACGAAACGAAGCCGGGCTTAATACACTTCCTTCAGATAGCATTCTTCGCAATAGACAATCTCCGGCCGATCAGGAGCATAGGTGGTATCAATCGCTTTCTGACACTTCATGCACGATCTCTTCCAGAGATTGCGCGGATTTCGCAGTGCCATCCGCTTCTTGTGCCGCTCATCGGGGTGGAGGTGAGGGATCGGTAGTTTCATCTTTCGGTAGAAGTCGAGCTCCTGCTTGGTGATGCGAAATGGCCTCTTCGTCGTCTCGCATTTGATAGCCCAGTTCAGGATGTCATCGGGGATATCGTCGATGGAGCTGGGCAACTTTTCTGCCTGAATCACCTTACTGACTTGCTGCACCTCGTCCTTCTCCTCGTGCCATTGCCATCCGTGTTCCTCCACTTCCTTCTTCGTGAGTGGAAAATACTCCTGCGCCACGGTCTCGTTGTAGGCAAAGGGGCTCATCGTCACGGGGAAGAACTCTCCCCACTCACCTGTTTTTCTCATGTGATCGATGATCTGTGGCACGAGTTTCTCGTATTCTTCCTTCGTGCACTGCTTGTTGAGGATGCAGTATTCCCGGTCGCGAATGCCGCCACAGCCGAAAAGATATTTCGCATTGATGCAATATTCTGAGCAGTACACCTCGTAGGTGTGGCGGGAGAATGTCGAGAAGAACGTATTTTTCGCTCCGTACATGCCGAGATACTCGTAGCAGAGCTCGTTTTCTTCAGTGTAATTGTTGTCGTGACAATCCTTTAGGTCCACAACCTGCATGCAGTATGCACAGTCTTCACAGCGATCGACGAAGAACGAGTGAAACGTATTTTTCGAATTGTAGAGATGTGTGCCACTGACATTCTGTACGTTACCGTTTGGCATGAAGTGGTGTGGCGTGGTTTGTTTAGCCGTTTCTAACTGCGCGGCAAGATCCCGCATGCGAGTGGCATCACAGAGATTGATCATTCGTTTCACGGCTTCGTATTCCTCTTTTGTGTACGGCTTATTCCCGATGTGATATTTCTTATTGCGCAGTCCGGCACAGGCAATGCATTCACTGCATCCCTGCAGATCGTAACAGAGAAGGAGGTTGTCGGAGTGGTAGCAATCCTGGCAGAACAGACAGGAGTACAGTTTTCGACAATCGGTACATTCGTAGCAGAGTTCGCACTCACGTGTGACCAGATTATCGACACAATCCTTGGAATAGTAGGCGGATCCATAGAGGCAGTCTTGAGAGTACACGGGGCCGAACACGAGGTAGCAGCTCTTGCAGTCGCCCACGAAATTGCAGTAGTGACAGTTCTCGGAGTGGACGATGTAGAGACCGATGCGCGGAACGC
Source organism: uncultured Candidatus Peribacteria bacterium (assembly GCA_964404805.1). Lineage (GTDB taxonomy): Bacteria > Patescibacteriota > Gracilibacteria > Peribacterales > Peribacteraceae > Peribacter. The sequence goes on along the minus strand of CAYOLJ010000015.1, from coordinate 8,020 downwards.
GACTCTGCAGTTCTGCAAACTGTTCGAAAAATGGTCGCGTAAAATCCACTGTTTGCGCGTATGTCGTCCCATGCCACTTGTCACTCCACCAGCACGTAGGGCAGTAAACAGGAAATGGCTTGTCGATGGAGTACATGGAGATGATCTCCTCTTTACACAAATCGCATGTGCGTCGCGAGAGACAGCGCTCGTTGCGGATCGTGTACCGCCGTTGCTGACGGCAATTTGGACAGAGTGTGGGTGGGGAGACGGAAAACTTCTTTCCACTGAAAACTGGTGAAATCTTGTCATAGAACTTCAGATCATCCTCCGTGACCTCGAAGGGCTGCTGGCACCACGAGTTGGCACAGGTTTTTTGCACGCACACAGTTTACCTCATCCGTTACCCAATAAACCGTAGATTTGTCCTCCGCGCTATACCAGCGACAGCGTTCTCTGGCTATCCCGATCATCCTCGTCGTGCTGATAGGTTTCACGCGTGGAGTTGCGGCAGTTGCCGAGTTCCTTGAGCAGCTTGGGGGTGACCTCGGGTGTGGGGTACTTCTTAGTGAAGCATCCCTCGCTGAAGCGCTTGATCTTGGGGTTACCGTACTGGATGGATTTGCGTAGGTCTTCGATTGTGCCGTAGAAGAGACCGTCGGCTTTGATGTACTTGCGGATCTCTTCCACTGACATGTTGGCGGCAATGAGGTGCTGTGTCGTTGGCAAGTCGATGCCGTACGGATCCGGGCTGATAATGGGGGGAGCTGCCGAGGCGAAGTAGACCTTCTTGGCGCCCGCCTCGCGCACGAGCTCTACAATCTTCTTAGAGGTGTTGCCACGGACGATGGAGTCATCGACGAGCAGGACGCTCTTGCCTTTGAATTCGAGCTCAATGGGGTGGAGCTTGAAATGCAGGCTGCGCTTGCGCAAGGACTGTCCAGGCATGATGAAGGTGCGATGAATGTAGCGGTTCTTGATAAGACCCTCGCGGTAACGTACGTTGAGTTTCCCTGCAAGTCCTGCTGCAACGGGGCGACCCGTATCGGGGACGGGAACCACCGAATCGATGTGGATACCGGACTTCTTGATCTGTTTGGCCAGCGCTTCGCCCATGCGCACACGCGCCTTGTAGACGTTCACGCCATCGATGGTGGAATCCGGAGCGGCGAGGTACACCCACTCGAAGATGCAGGGATTGAGTTCGCCGTGACGAACCTGTTGGGAGTGCAAACGGTTTTTGTAATCGATGAAGACGGCTTCACCCGGGCGCACGTCCCGAAGGTATTTGAAATCGAGCGCGGGAAGAGCGGAGTCTTCGGAGGCGAGAATGTATTCCTCCTTCATGCCGAACTTGCGCTTGCCGATGAGGAGCGGTCGGATGCCGTGCGGGTCGCGGAAGCCGACGATGCCCTGACCGCCGATGAGTGCCACAGCGGAGTAGGCACCCTTGCACCTCTTGTAGACACCCTTCACGGCACCGAAGACCTGTTCAGGTGTGAGGCGGCCCTTCGGTCGTTGATTACGCAGCGCGACGGAGAGCACGTTGAGCAGCACTTCGGAATCGGAATTCGTATTGAGGTGGCGGTACTCCTTCTCGAGCAAAAACTTGCGCAGCTCTGCAAAATTTGTGAGGTTGCCGTTGTGGGCGAGCGCGATGCCGAAGGGGGTTGAAACGAAGAAGGGCTGTGCCTCGAATTCGCTACTACATCCTGCGGTGGGATAGCGCACGTGCCCCACACCCATGGTGCCGCGCAGGCGCTGCAGAGATTTCTCATGAAAGACGTCTTGCACGAGACCGTTGGCTTTCTTGAGATGGAATTGGCTGTTGTATGTGATGATACCCGCTGCATCCTGCCCTCGATGCTGGAGGAGGATGAGGCCGTCGTAGAGATCCTGAATGACGTCACGGAACCCGGCGACAGCGATTATTCCACACATTTAGAGTGCAGGATGGAGGGAGTAAAGACTTGGTTGCATGCTCAAGCGGACCTCACGGAACGGAATCCGAAAGGCCGAAAACTGAGGAAACAATGCTCCCACGGAGGCATTTTACTCGGAACCTTCCGCTTAGCAAGGTATTGCACTTATTTCTCAAGTTGTCGTTCTTTCGCGCGCACGCAGTTGCGAATGAGTGAGGCGACTGTCATCGGTCCCACTCCTCCTGGCACCGGTGTAATGGCCGATGCTTTCTTCGAAACAGTTGCGAAATCACAATCCCCAGCGAGTCCCTCCTGCGTTTTGTTCATGCCCACATCAATGACCACCACACCTTCTCTCACCATGTCGCCAGTGATGAGATTGTGTTTACCTGCAGCCACGATGAGGATGTCGGCCTGTTGCGTGAGTGCGGGGAGATCGCGTGTGTGCCGATGGCAGATCGTCACGGTCGCACCGCGGTTGAGGAGCATGATGGCGATGGGTTTGCCCACGGTGTTGCTGCGTCCCACGACCACGACGTTCTTGCCCTCGACGGGAATCTTGTAATGCTCGAGCAGTGCCACGATGCCGCCGGGTGTGGCGGGTGGCAGATGTTCGAACGAGGTAGAGAGGAACATCTTGCCAAGGTTGTACGCACCGAATCCGTCGATATCTTTTTTGGGATCAATGGCACGGATGACCTCGGGAATATGCGACTGAAGTGCTGCAGGGAGGGGGACTTGCACGATGAAGCCAGTGACATCGGCATCAGCGTTGAGTTTTTCGACCGTTGCCATGAGTGTTGCGAGCGTTGTTTCTTCGGGCAGGTGGATGTGCTCGCTGCGCATGCCCACGGCTTCACAACTCTTGAATTTCTGTTTGATGTAACTCGCGCTCGCCGGATCATCGCCCACCTGTACGACGACGAGTTTGGGATCGAGTTTTTGAACAGTGGGTTTCAGCGTGGCGAGCAGGGCATCAGCTGCTTCTCGGCCGGAGAGGATCTGAGCCATCATGTACCGCTAGTGTAGAGAATGCACCGGCGCCTTGGGAAGATCTTACGTCTGCGAAGTGGCCGCTGCGTAGATCTTGCGTGCGACCTCTTCGAGATCACCTGCTGTGTCGATCACGATAATGGATGGATCTTCCTCGGCAAGTGCCCGGTATGCGTCATACACCTTACGCTGAATTTCAGTCTGTTCTAGGGCGTCGGTCTGGTCGCGGCGGCCCATGCGTTCCAAAAGAACTTCAAACGATGGAAGGAGGAAAAACGTTACATCCGGTCGAATAAATTTTTTGTTCATGTCGTTCAGTGTATCGCGATCAATTCCCAGAGCTAAACCATAGGCGAGCGTGGAGTGCAGGTAGCGATCGGAGATGACCGTGATGCTCTGTGCGAGCGTCGGTTCGATCACTTCGCTTACGTGCCAGGCACGGTCTTCACAGAAGCGCTGTTGGAGGGCGATGGGGACGAAGGACCTCCCTGCGCGCAGGTCGCTGCGAATGGTCGATCCGATAGGACCATCGGTGGGCTCGTGCGTGCAGAGAACACTGCGTCCGTCCTGCTTCAGGCGTTCGGCCAAGATCGTACAATGCTTGGTGGTTCCGGCACCGTCGGGGCCCTCGATAACGATGAAAATTCCGTGCATTGGGCGGGAGTATACGCTAATTCCGAAGATTGAATAATAGGCAAAAATGTTGTATAATTATAAGAAAGACACACTATGAACTTTCTGCGCGCCATTGCAGGCATTCCGGCACTGCTCAAGCGTCCGACATTCGTGGCGCAGATCATCGCCACAGACTTTCTGCCGTGGGTCCTGTGGCAGGAGCCGCTCAACATTCTGCGTGCTTACATCGCCTACGCTCGTGCATTCTCAGAGATCCTTTCGATTTCTTTCCTGTTCAAGACACTCTTGAGTCCGTGGAAGGGTATTGCTGAAGAAATGCCGAGCGCACTCAAGTGGGATAAATTCCTGCAGGCGTTCTTCGTGAATCTCGTCACACGTATGATCGGCATGGTCATCCGACTGCTCGCGATCATCGTTTCACTGATACTTCAAATCCTGCTTCTCGCACTCTTCGTCGTGCTCTTCGTGGGATGGTTCGTCTTCCCGATTATTGTGGTTGCCGTATTTGCATTCGTGTTCATTCTCGTCTGACATGCCCCAAACAGTGAACATCACTGGCACGCGTGCAGGCCTCGCAGCCATTCTCATGGGATTTTTCTTCAGCCTTGCGACGTGGATCCTGACGGCGATCACTTTCGTATTGCTCCTGATCTATGCCGAGGAGGGGAGTCACTGGCTGGCGGCGGGATTGCTGGGGGCCCTGTTGCTTGCAGCACTCTTCATCATCCGCCGCTTCATTGCCGATCGCCTGAGTAACGATGTACACCTCGCCGCGACGGCGAAGACGCCCATGGACCGGCTGCCGCTCGATCTCGTGATGCACCTGCACGACTTCACCACGGTTTCAACACCAGAACTGTTGCGTGCGGCAATCGATTCCTCGCGCGGTAAGTTTTTCATCACGCAGATGGCTGCTCACCCCGACGTGGTATGGGAGTGCCTGCGCGAGACAGTCGAAACTCTTGATGCACCAACGTTCCTCGACGAGGCTGCGCAGCGTCTGCCGGAGTTCAACAAAAAGATGATCTCAGCGCCATTCGTCCTCTATTTGCTACTCGAGAAGAGCTCGCAATCTGCTGAGCTGCTCAACGGGCTCGATCTCTCACTCAATGATCTCAAGGCGATGCTCACGTGGGAGAAGTTCCACGCACTTCTGCCCAAGAAGCACGCGCGCTTCAGTCCTCATGTGCTCATCCGCACATTTGGCGGTCTTGAGAAATCGTGGATGCTGGGGTACACGAGTGCGCTCGATCGCCTCACGACCGAGATCACAAGTTCCATTCTATGGAAGGACGACCGCTCGGTGATCCTCCACGCGCCGCTCATCGAGGAGGCACACCGCATCCTCGCACGCGCGGCCAACCACAATATTCTCGTCGTTGGTCCGCAGGGCGTGGGTAAAACCACATTCATTGAGAACACTCTCTATCAACTGCGCAGGAGTGAAGTGAAAGAATCGAAACACACGACGCGCGTGCTCACGCTCAAGACGGCGGAGCTACTCTCGGGTGGCGTGCCGTCGGATGCGTTCCTGCTGCAGGCGCTTCGGCAGGCGGAGCGCTCGGGGCACTACGTGCTCATCATCGAGAATATTGCGCTGCTCCTCGCGTCGTCCGATGCAAAGGCGCTCACTGTGCTGCAGAAACTGCTCGAGACGAAGAATGTTTCTGTCATCGCTTCTGCGCGCGCGGAGGATTACCACAATGTGATCAAAGGCACGACGGCGGTCGAGAGTCTCTTCTCGGTGCTGCCGCTCGAGGAGCCCGAGGATCAAGAAGTGCTCGCAGTACTCATGGAGCAGCACTTTCGACTGGAGCATGCCCTTCACGTGATTGTCACATACAAGGCATTGCAGTCTGTCCTCACTCTCACGCGTCGCTACCTCGGCAAGGGAGCTTTCCCCGGCAAGGCCGTCGCGGTGATGATCGATGCCATGGCTGCGGCACGCAAAGCGCGTGCGCCTGCAGTTCTCGAACCGCACATTCGCGAGATCGTTTCGCGTGCCTCGCACGTGGACGTGACGGATGTGAAGGAAGGGGAGCGCGATCGGTTGCTCAAGATTGAAGAGACTATGCGTACACAGGTGATCGGGCAGGATACCGCCGTGCATGCCGTCGCCAGTGCACTCAAGCGGGCACGGCTCGATGTCGGTGCCGGCAAGCGTCCACTGGGAACGTTCCTCTTCTTGGGTCCCACGGGTGTTGGGAAAACACAGACCGCCAAGACACTGGCAGATGTCTACTTTGGCGCGGCGGATCGTATGATTCGTCTCGACATGAACGAGTACGCGACGGAAGCCAGCATGGAGGGGATTCTCGGCTCGCCGCATGCGGGCAAGGATCACGCGGAGGGCTTCCTCACCAAGCGCATTCAGGATCAGCCGTTTTCACTACTGCTCCTCGATGAAGTTGAGAAGGCACATCCATCGGTCATGAATCTCTTTCTGCAGATCCTGGATGAAGGCGTGCTCACCGACCACCATGGCGTGAAGACCGATTTCCGCAATACGATCATCATTGCGACCTCGAATGCCGCTGCGCTCTTCATTCGCGATTATGTCTCGAAGCACCCGACCATTGATCCGGTGGCCTTTAAGCAAGAAGTGGTGAATGCCGTCCTTGCCCAGAAGATCTACTCGCCCGAGTTCCTCAACCGCTTCGATGAGGTCGTGCTCTTCCATCCGCTCTCACTCGCCGATGCCCAGAAGGTGGCGCTGCTGCAGATTCAGGAGATTATTCGGGATGTGCAGCAGAAACATGGCATTACGGTTACCGTTGAGGATGTACTCGTCCAACAGATTGTGGAGCGTGGATACAGCGCCGAGTTCGGTGCGCGTGCCATGCGTCGCGTGATCACGCAGGAGGTGGAAGACCGCATAGCAGATGCGATGCTCAAGAAGAACCTCAAGCGCGGCGATGCGCTGGTGATCGGAGCTGAGCAGTCACCCTCGTGACGCCTCCTTACTTGGGAAGATCCGAGAGACTCCAGTTGTTTCGATCCTCGAACTGCGGCTCGTACCGGCCCTCTTTGGCAAGGCGATTGAGTTTGCCTTGCCGGTGGAGCTCTGTCTGGCCCCGCCCCACGTGCACGGTGGAATCGGCAGTGATGAGCTGGCCGGTGCCGTGAGGATACAGCGCCTCCTGATAGACCTGTTTCAGGAGGGTGCGAGAGAAGGAGGTATCAACGCTGTCGCTCATGGCTGTTCGTGCCTCGTGAATACCCTGCAGGATCATGCGGATGTTGCCATCTTCATGTCCGCCGGAAAGAAGGTACTTGCGCATAGCTTCTGGGAGGTCCGCGCCTTCAAATGACTGCAAGGTTGCCTCTGCACAGGCCTCTGGTTCGATCGACTCACCGCTATTTCGACCTGGTGCTGCAACACTCGTTTTGAGCAGCCACGGGTGATCCATCACGCCTTCTCTCCTGAAGCTCTGCACGATGCCCCCGAGCACCATAGTCATGAGCAGGCGATTCGTTTTGAGGTCATGTACGTTGCCTTCTGCAGTGTGCAGGAACTCTGGCTCATGAATGGCTGACACATCACCCTGCTTGGCCAGTGCCTTTTGCAGCGCGACAAATTGCTCGATGCCGCGCACGGTATCCTCCTGGGGCATACCGGGGTAGAACGTGCTGCGCAGCTTCACGACATGCACGCCGATGCGCGATAGCGCAGCAATCTGTTCAGGGAATGCCTGCAGGTCAGCATCGGGAATGAGCCCTGTCTCCTTATTCAGGCCGAGGAGTTTGCAAATCACGGTGCTTTCGCTGTGGTCCAGCCCCGCTTCGATGGGTTTGCCGTCCGGCGTCATAATCTCGTCGATGTGCTCGATGCGCCCGGAAAAATTGAGACCGTGTTTCGGGGTCGTGCGAATCATCGCCCTCACCTTGCCTGCGACGGTATCGAACGCATCCGGATCGATGTTGAGTCCGAATTGATCACGTGCGTGTTTTACGTGCGTGCCCTTACTCTGGTCCATGGCAATGAGGTCTTTGCCCGGCTCTAGTCGTTCGAGCGATTCTTTGTGCGTGAGCATGTTCATAGCAGTGATGGGAGAGGTGAAGGATGTCATCTTACGACAACACGGTCACTCCGCCACTGGTGTGTGGCAGCCGAAGTGGTTCATCAGCGTTTATTTGCTTCCGTAAGCTGCGAAGAGGGGATTGACGAAGTTGCTTACACCTCATGGAAGACCTGCGTGCTCCTGCGCCTAAAGACGAAGACGAAGAGCATCCACGCGAGGAAGATGATGCCGCTGCCCACGAGTGTGGGGAGGCCGGGATGGAGCGAGGCGATGAATCCGGCAATGAGCGGTGGGAGCATCATGCCGAGAGACTGGATCGACTGGTTGATGCCGAGTATTTCGCCCTGCGATTCGGGGCCGGCGAGGTTCGAGACGATGGCGACGGCATTGGGATGCGTGAGTCCGTTACTGATCGCGATTAACGGGAAGATCAGGTAGATGTAACCGGCGCGATCGGGCAGCAGCAGA
>CAYOLJ010000014.1:0-17591 GCA_964404805.1 uncultured Candidatus Peribacteria bacterium | reverse complement strand
CATCACCAAAGCCGTTTCGATGGTGAGCATCATGCCGCTCTTCACACTCATCGCCGCCTATTTCATTCTGAAAGAACAACCGAATATTCTCCAAATTTCTTCACTGATTCCGATCACAGTGGGGATGATCCTGCTGACGAAACCAACAAAAGGAGCAATTGTAACCGGCTTACTGGAAACATCATCCAATTGAGCACTGCAGCTTTCTCAGCTTGATGTCCTCCGCTGTCTTCTCGATGAATTCCTTGAGTGGAACAGAAACCTGCTTCTTGGTGACCACATTGCGGACCGCTACGGCATTGTCGGTGACTTCTTTATCACCCACGACCAGCAGGTACGGCACGCGCTGCTTCTCCCCTTCACGGATGCGCTTGCCGAGAGAATCAGTCGAGTGCAAGACCTCGCAGCGAATCCCCTGCTCTTTCAGCGCCTTTTCGACGTGACGTGCCGGAATTTCATGCGGCTCCGCAACAGGAAGAATCATCGCCTGCACGGGAGCAAGCCACAGCGGAAAGTGCCCTGCGAAATGTTCGATGAGGAATCCGATCATGCGCTCGTGCGTACTGAGTGGAGCACGGTGGATACAGAGCGGCACTTTCTCGGTGCCGTCTTTGTCGATGTACTTTAAGCCCATCTTGCCCGGCACATCGAAATCCACCTGATTCGTGGCGAGCGTAAACTCACGGCCAATGGCACTCCACACTTCGACATCGATCTTGGGGCCGTAAAAGGCCGCTTCATCCGGGACCTCCACGTACTCGATGTCTTTCTTCTGGAGCGCCTTGCGGACCATCTCCTCCGTCTTCTTCCAGAGCTCCGCGTTATCCACGTACTGCTTGCCCAACCCTTCAGGTGAATGGAGCGAGAGACGCATGACGTACTTCTTGATGTCAAATATCGCGAAGCATACGAGGTACATATCGATGACCGCGTTGAACTCCTCTTCAAACTGCTCCTCGGTGACGTACATATGTGCATCGTTCATCGAGAGTGAACGCACGCGCATGAGACCGAACAGCGCACCGCTGTCTTCGTAGCGGTAACAGTGTCCGTACTCCGCAAGACGCATGGGCAGATCACGATAGCTGCGCGGACGACTGGCAAAGATCTCGTGGTGGTGCGGACAGTTCATGGGCTTGAGGTAGTACTCCTCTTCTCCATCCAGTTCCTTCGGCGGGAACATGGAGTTCTTGTAGTGCGCCAGGTGCCCTGTGCGCTCATAGAGCGCCCCTTTGGCGATGTGCGGCGTGCGCACACGCATGTATCCACCTTTCTCTTCCATCTCTTTGGCGAGTGCTTCGATCTGGTCCGCGATGATCGTGCCCTTGGGTGTCCAGAGCGGCAAACCCGGGCCCACCATCTCTGAGAAGATGAAAAGGTCGAGCTCCTTGCCGAGTTTCCGGTGATCGCGCTTCTTGGCCTCCTCCATCATCGTGAGGTACTCCTGCAGTTCCTTCTTCGAACCGAACGCCGTCACGTAGATACGCGTCAGCTGCGCGTTCGTCTCTTTGCCGCGCCAGTACGCACCTGCCAGACTCGTGATCTTGAAACCGTCAGGAGGAATAGCCTTCAGTGATTCGACGTGCCCACCGCGGCAGAGATCCACAAACATTTCCTGACCCTTGGCATCGACGTTGCGGTAATGCGTCACCTTGGTCTCTCCCTCCTTGGCGAGGTCCTCGACGAGTTCGACTTTGAATGTCTGGCCCTTGTCCTTCCAGTACTTCACAGAATCGGCAATGGCAAACTCTTCGACCTCAAATGTCTGTGCCGAGCCGATAATCTTGCGCATCTCCTTCTCAATTTTCGGAAAATCTGCATCCGAAATCGGCGTGCTGAAGAGGAAATCGTAGTAGCAACCCGTATCGATCGGCGGACCGATCGTAATCTGTGTATCGGGCCAGAGATGCTGGATTGCTTGTGCCAGAACATGCGCGAGAGAGTGGCGCATGTCATGCAGTGCTTCGGAAGCCGGATGTGCGGATGATTTCTTTGCCATAGTAGTGAAGAGGGTAACAGAAGCCCCCCTCCTTCGCTATTGCGGAGGAAGGTGGTGGAAACGAATAGTCGGCAGCACACCCTTCCTCAGCGAGAGGTCAACGTAGTCGACAAGGTTGTGATCGTGCACTGCGTCATAACAACTCAACAGTACCGCGCCGGACGACATAATTCAATAGTGCAGAAAGAGGGAGTATCCTTATTCCATGGCCAAACGATCCCATCAATCCAAGCCACCTGAGGGTTCCCTGCGCGCATTGGGAGGCGATGAACGAGAGTGGCACCCTCCTCGCGGTAAAGTCGGTGTTGCCGCCAAATTCCTGCTGAACAGCAGCCCGGATGTAGCAGCTGCAAGTCTCGTACAGGGCGAGAAAGCAGTACTCGATGGACTGACCCACCTTGTCGATCAGAATGTTCTCACACCCAAGCAGTGTGACCTGATTCTGACAGCGGCGATGGAATTATCCGAAACACAGCGAGACAACGTACGAGCATTTCTTACCCACGCCTCAGTGAAACGCATGATCACGAACGCGAGTACAGGAATAGGCATCGCCATCAGTAGACTCCTCGCTATAGATCCGGGTGAAGGCGGAATAGATGTGTATGCCTGATGAAACTCTGATCATGTGTTGCCAGACGGTCGCGGCAATTGACCGAGCACTGATTGTACCAGTTCGCGTGTCTCTGTGTGCACCTGTTCGGGTATTGCCGTCGCCATGTAGATGTAAAGCTGCCCCAAGAGAACGCTCTCATGGCGAGCGAACTCCCCGCCCAAACGAGAGGCAAGTGCGCTGATTTTGTCGTGGAATGCGGCGATATCGTCAGGATCAACAATCTTACGCAGTGCCGATGCAGTATCCTCCCGCCGACGCACACACCACTGAGCAATCAGTACCTGCTGCTCTTTGAACGGAAGACGTGCGAGCCACTGGCATATCACCGTACTTGGAGGATCCCCTACTGTTTCGCGCCTTTCGGCATCAGGACTCGTCATGCAACCATGATACCGCGATCTCTGGCCATGAGCCCAGAAACAGAACAAAAAATCTGCGGCAGAGACAGGGCGTTTCTTCGATGTATTACACCAGTCCCAACTGATCAAATTAATAAAAAACACGTCGCGAAGATGTGGGTGGCTCTGCCGGGACCCACATCTGGCCGCAGGTCCCCGGAGGGAAGCGACACCGCTCAAGGGAAAAAAGAGCCCGTGAGAGACAAACCTACGGTTTTTCTCTCACGATTCATTACACCACTCCCAATTCCTGCTCCATGGCACGAACCTCGCGCAACAGCTGTGGATCGTTCTGCATCTTCGCATCAATCTTTGCACAGGCGTTCATCACGGTGGTGTGATCACGACCCGAGAAGACTTCTCCTAAGCGAACAAAGCTCATGCGCAGATGCCTCTTACCGAGAAACATGGCGATCTGGCGCGGCAGCAGAATCTCGCGCACGCGCGATGGGCCAATCATGTCTTGCACCGACACCGAGTAGTAGCGACTGGCGCACTCCAGTACATCCTGAAACGTGGGCGCACGCTTAGTCGGCGTCTCGAAGCCGATCTGCTCCTCTTCGGCGTGAGGATCGCGACTGAGTTTGCGCATGATCTCGGCAATGCTCCGCACCGTCGGCATGCGCGCCTCGAGCTCGTACTGTGCCACCGCCTGCATGAGAATGCCCTCCAACTCGCGGACGTTTCTGGTGGTATGTTCGGCGATGAATTGGAGCACCGTCATGTCGATCATGAGCTCGTACTCGCGTGCCTTCTCGACGAGGATAGCCAGCCGCGTTTCATAGTCCGGCACCGAGATGTCGGCAATCATGCCACGCGCGAAGCGCGAGATGAGACGGTCTTCGAGCTGCATCTCTTGTGGCGGACGGTCGGCCGACAGAATGACCTGCTTACGATCTTCATAGAGCGCGTTGAAGGTGTGAAAGAACTCCTCTTGTGTGCGCTCTTTATTCGCCAAGAACTGCACGTCGTCGATAATGAGCACATCCACCTGACGGTAACGACGCCGAAACTGTTCCATCTTCTGACTCCGAATCGCCTCGATCACCTGATTCGTAAAATCCTCTGTGGTCGTGTACACCACAACAGATCGAGGTGACTGTCGCAGAATGGCATTGCCCGTACCCTGCAACAGATGTGTCTTGCCCAGCCCCACGCCTCCATACAGAAAGAGTGGGTTGTAGCGACCTCCGGGTGCCGCCGCCACAGACTGACAGGCCGCGTGTGCCAAACGACTGTTGGATCCCACCACGAAATTCTCGAGCGCGTAACGGGGATTGAGGATTTTGCTGACGACACCCTCGGCCATCTTCACCTCGGGCCTGCCCGGTAACTTCCTCTTTTTCTGCTCCGGAAATATTTCGAGCAAATTCACTGTCCGATCGCGGCTATCTTTAAGACCAACATCGACGGTGTAGACGATCTTCTCGATCGAGGGATCCATCTCCTGCGCGATTTCGAATGTCATCACGCGATAGTGCTCCATGTGCCACGAGAGCGACATCGGAAGTGGAAGACCAATGATGAGCGTACCCGCATCCTTGCCGAGGATCGCGGTATCTTTGAACCAAGTGATGAAGGCACTGCGCTGTAGTTTTTCTTCGAGCTTACGCAGAATCTTGATCCACAGATCCTGATGCATGCGCTCAGCCACGGGTGCCAGCACGGCACTGGTACTAGAAGAGACGGATAATGTCATAGAAGGTGATCAAGAGGATGAGCAAAATCAGTACCGAAAATCCCAGCGCGTTCGAGTACGCCTCGAACCGCCGGTTGAGAGGACGACGCGTCACTGCTTCAACGAGTACGAAGAGCAGGCGCCCGCCATCGAGAGCCGGAAACGGCAGAAAATTTAAAATGGCAAGACTCAAACTGATGAGCGCGACAAGTCGCAAATACGTCATGAAACCCGCCTGTACCGAGGAATACGTAAGCTGGGCAATGCCAACAATGCCAGTGATGCCCTCGGGCACACGCCCGCTCTGCGCAAGTGATGCAATGAGCTCACCAATTCCCTGTACGGTCTGCTCCGTCATGATTCGTGCTTCGCGGAGTGCGAGAAGCATCGATGTGCCCATCCCGCGTAACGGCGCCGAGAGTTCGCGCGGGAACGTCGAGATAACGACGCCAGATTTCCCCTCCTTGAGCGCCACAGTGTAGGTCTGCTCATTTGCCTGCTCCCCTTCACCCACGAGAACGGTGTACACCACTCTGCGCTTGTTCTCTTGAATCTGTGAGACCTGCTCGGCCAGAGTAATGGGCGTGTCGTTCACGGCGAGGAGCACACTCTTTTCGGGCACACCGGCAATCGCCGCCGGCTCCCCGCTGAGGACTTTCTCGATCACTACTCCCGTCTTCAGTGAGATGATGCCACGTTCGGCATGCGACAGCATGTCCGACATCTGGAAGTACGTGGGAATCCAGCGCCCCGCCGAAAAACCGAACACAAGCAGCACAAACGCGAGAACAAAATTCATAAAGACACCCGCCGACAGAATCATGATGCGCGCCGTGAGCGATGCCTTATGAAAACTTCCAGGCGTGTTGCGATCGCCCTTATCAATTGCTGTTTCACCCTTGAGACGCACAAACCCGCCGAAGGGCACCCAGTTAAGTGTAAATTCCGTGCCACCGCGCTTGAAGAGCGTACGTGCCTTTGGTGGCAACCCGAAGCCAAATTCTTCGACGACGACTCCCGCCTTCCGCGCTGCCATGAAGTGCCCAAACTCATGGATGAGAATGAGGAGGGTCAACAGAACAACGAAAGCCACTACTGTGAGTAGCATGGTCACAGGAAGCGCATGGTAGACGCTCTGTGGATAACTGAAAAGTTATCCACACCTACTTCGTGTTGCGCTCTGTATCCAACACGTACGGAATGTACGAACGTGCAACAGACTCGTCAGTCGCCACGACGATGGTCATGAGCAATGACCCACGCCTCCACACGTTGTGCTCCTGCCTCCTTGAGAGCACGAGCACAGGCATCGAGCGTCGTCCCGGTCGTCGAGAGATCGTCGATGAGAATGACATGAGGCGGCGAATGATCCAGCGTGCAGCAAAATGCCCCCGTGACCCCCGTCAGCCGTTCGGCTCGCGTGCGTTTCATTTGTGATCCGGTCCAGCGCCTACGCTTCAGGAGCGATTGAAGAGGTAATCCTCGCTCCGAGGCCACAATGCGGGCCAGAAGCTGCGACTGATTGAACCCACGCTGAAAGCGCCGTACCCAGTGCAGTGGAACTGGACAGAGAACAGGAGTTCCTTCTGTCTCCGTAGATGCACTGGCAATGAGATGCCCGAGTTCCCGATCAAGCGCGGGAATGCGCCCGTACTTGAACATGTGAATGGCTTTCTTGAGGAGCGGCGAATCTGCATACGTGCTCGCGGCGACGAGGCGGTCGAGGAAACGAATATCTCGCTTCCGCAAATCAGATAATTCTTCGACCACTGGATGTGGCTGCAAAGCGCGGCGTTCCTCTTCGGTGATCCATGCTCCCTCTTCGCCCTTGAGAGAGCGACGGGGAAAGAGGAGGTCTAAGAAGAGCTGCCACATGCCAAGAAGTGTACCTCGTCTTACTATTGTTTCCACCAGAATGGTGGGCAGTACTGAGCAAGCCTAGAAGCCAGATAATTTCTTCCGACTAACATTACTGACTCAGATATGTCACTTAACCGTCTTGAGCGATTTGCTTTTGTTTCATGAAAGTCAAAATAGTATTGAGCTGAGCATAATAAGTCCAAGTTAGATATGGTTCAGAAATATCTTTCTGATCAATTCTGTGATGACGAATGTCATAATTATTTAGAATGTCGAATATAGTTTTTTCATCAATTTTCAATTTATCATCTAATTGCAAATCTGAACGCAAAGGCTCAAGCACCTCACCCAATACTTTAAGCGCACTCTTTTTTGCTTCTATTGTGGCACCTCGCTTAAAAAATAAATCTTTTGCATGCGCAATTTTTTCCTCAGCCAAAGGCACTACATTGGCAGGAACCTTTGCGTCTGTCAGATCAATTAATCCTGCTTCAGGAAGTATCTCAACAATCCCATCTCTCATTCTATATCCCCAATCTTTTAGTATCTCATTCAAACAAAACTCAAAAATTTCTGACCGATCAAGTTTATCTTTCGGATCGTTATATTCCTTGAGGAATTGATAAGCACATTCCAACATATCAAATAGCCCATCCTCATCAGGTACACACCCAATATTATCTGGTAAAAAATCGGGGTCTTTTGTTCTCAAAAGAAAAAAATGTCTAATATTTTCCGTATAATATCGATATGTTCTCTGGCCAAGATGTGTCCTCTCATATTCAAAAAGCAAATCATTATATGGCTTACTGCATAACTTCCTGAGGACAAAAAAATCCCCCTTTGTCTTTTGCCCTTTCTTTCTCTCTGAAAATAACATGGGTCGCTTGCACTTAATGGTGGGCAGTACTGGATTCGAACCAGTGACCTCCGCGATGTCAACGCGACGCTCTAACCAACTGAGCTAACTGCCCGTTTAAAGCGCACGAAGAGTATCAAGAGAGCTCAGAGGTCACAAGCAAGTCAATAAAAGATCAAAACGGGCGGGGCGCACCGCGGGGAGTGAAGAGGAAGGATCTGCCGCGAAGCGGACGGCCGACGAGTCGGCTCCGAAACTTTGGAGGAGTCGACGAGGAGGCACAGAGCCGGGGGGAGGGGCGTCGGTGCGCCAGCGTTTTGGCGCCACCTTTGTCGCCCACAAAGGTGGCAAAAGAAACATTGAAAATTTTGGCTTCTCTAAGCCATAAATCCACACACAGAATGTAAACAACAGTTTGTAGAATCTGCAACTCTCCAGCGTGGGCAAAATGCCGTTTTTCCGCTAGAATAGAGGGATTCATACACATCTATGACCAACACACATATCATTCTCGAATGGAGTGCTTCTGAGAGACCCCCACACACACGGGGAACACGCTGGTACCTGCTCGCAGGCTGCATCGCACTCCTGTTCCTCGCCTACGCGCTCGCTACGCAGGTGTGGACATTTGCCATCGTCATCGTGCTGGTCGCCGTCGTGTACGGCCTCATCCACAGCAAACCCCCCATCAAACACACCGTACAAATCACGACGCAGGGGCTTCAGTGGGATAAAAACCTGATTCCCTGGAGCGATCTCACAGCATTCTGGATGCTTCAAGGATCGGGTTACGTCGAGCTACACATCGACTGCAAACGACTGGGCGGAAACCTGATCGTCCAGACAGGAGATCGTACCCCCATCGAAATTGCAGAAGCTCTCGCACAGTTCATCCCGCCGATTGTTGATAGACGTGAAAGTATACTTGACTACATAATTCGTATCTGTAAACTTTAACATGCTGAGCCTCTACGCTCTCGTACGCTTTGCCCTCAGCCGCTCTCCCCTCCGGGAGCAGCGCGAACTTCTGTTCGCAAATACAGATCCGAACGATCCACAGAACCATCCGGAGCAGCGCGAACAAGGCGAGCGAAACGTTCCACAGGAAGATAGGCGCTCTCCTATCGAGGAGGGTACGCGACAATCACACATTGAGATTCAAGACCTTCTTCATAATCTCGACGCACAGCAGATCATGGAGGAAATGAAGCAGCACCTTGAACACCCTGAGACATTTGCAAGTCTCTTCGATCGCGAGGAAACACTCGAGCAGGCCAACGTGTACGAAGTGGCAGATCGCACAGGTGTATTACGAACACTTGAAGGGGAAATTCCTCTGCATGCCAAAGATGCGCCTCGAGTCCTCCTCGAGAAGATTCTCGACTATGACCGAAACAAAGGATTACCCACAGCGGTAAAGCGTGACTTCGTTCGGGCGCTCATCGAGAGCAACTCGCAAGTCACAGCAGCCTTGAGCTATGGCCTTTGCCATCGTCTCGATACATACACAGAACAGCAACGCATTATCGAAGCTTCGCGCCCATTTCTCATGCAGAGAGCGGGGCCTGATGGCATGGCGCTGGCCGTCAAAATTGCCATGGGAGAACTGTCTATCAGAGATGCGGTGAATGCCGTCTCGAAGAAGAAACCGATGACCACCGATCAAATCAGGGAACTGCGCATGACTCTCGATAACGTCAGTGAGGCATTGCGCATTACCGAGGACTTCGGTGTGCGATTCTGGGGAGAAAGTGGAGCGAAACCGGAGCACGATGAGGAGCGGAGAAAGGCCTACCTTCGCGGTCTTAGGGAGGAGACACAGAAACTCGCAAAGCTGCTCTCGCTTCAGGTTCGGCGAGGAGTCGACGAGATCGTATCTCGTCTAGAAGATCATGCAGGCCGCATTCGTACACAGGTACGTGGCGTTCCGGAAGACAGTTTCTTCAAGCAAGAGCGCGAACTTGTGGAGCGTCTGAAGAAAGTGAATGCAACACTCGATTCAAAGAAAGCACTCCCCCTCCCCGAAAACCTCGATGATCCGGAATTCCCGGGGCAACTGCGCGAATACATTCGCCAACGGGAACGGGCCGTCAGCACACTCGCCTCCATCCAACATGATGCCGACGTGCTCATGCAGAAACGGGAAAGTGAAGGCGCCCAGGAAGAGACGCAGGAATTAAAGGAGCGGGAACAGTGGGCCGCCCGCTGTCTTCATCTGATTGATGGAGTACTGACGGATCCCGATCTCAGCGAAGAAACACGCAGTACGGTTCTGCAATTCCAGAATCTACTGCGCATGAAGAATGGACGTCTTAATCCAGAAGTCGTCGCTGCTTTTGGCGAGGAGGAAATGGCCAGGGAGGAATACGTCTTACGGACTCTGCTCGAACGGGGCGAAGTGACATTTATGAACGCACAGCGAGAAGGAAGCCGTATCGCAGAAGCTGTATCCGGCGAGCTCGACAAGGCAGGTGTTGCAGCCTGGGCAGCAGAGCGGAAGAGAGAACTCAATCGGCTGGAAAACAGCCTCACCGCATCACTCACTCATCCCATCTGCAAGGAGTTCGAGATTGTATCGCAACTGCAGGAATACGCGCAGTACATCGACCGTCAGCTCACGCTTCTCGGCAACGAAAAAATTTCTGAAGCACAGAGGCGCGACATGGCGACGCGCACGGGAACACAGATCGAGCACTGGCGTACAGCGCTGGAACTCGTGCGGACACTGGAGCGCCAGACAAGCGGCGAGATTCCGCCCGAAGGGAACGAAATCGTCGTCTTTCTCAGTGACCAGGAGTACCTAGAAAAATTCCATCTACAGACTTCTCGTGCGTGTTACCGCGAAGGAAAGATCTGGATCCGCCGAACACCGGATCTCAGTTCTGCAGACATTGCGAGGCTTGTTCATCACGAGAAAGCACACGCCCTCTTCGACATTCTCTCAGAGCAAAGTCATCTGCTTCCGGAGCTCCTGGAATCGAGTTTCGGTGAACTGACAAGCGAGAACTGGACACTCCTCGAACAGCAGGGAGAGCGCTGGGGTGTACCCACGCGAGAAGAAGTACGCGCGGAGTACCGCCGCTTAAACCCCAATATGCCCGAAGAGCTCCTGCAGGCACGAGCCGACGCGCACTATCGTCGTCTGCTCCTTAATGAAGCCGCCGTCAGCGGAGCATTAGCAACAACCGGACAGGAAGATCGCAAAATTTTCGAATCGCTGCGATCGCAGTCGCCGCACATGGTTACACCGGAATTCACACTCCATGAAACGGAGGATCAACCCCCGACGATCGACAATGATGCCATGGCAGAAGCTCCTCCAGACTTCACGGGCTACGACGCTCATGAAGATTTGGAGGAAATCGGAAGCATGATCAATAGTATCAGAACCTTCGGGGAGGCTGTAGGAAAAAAGAAAGATGCAGGCCTCAACTACCTGCCGAAAGTTTCCGTTCAGGTCGCACAGATCATTGGCACCGGAAGTGACGGAGGACTTCAAGATGTCATGGGGCAACTGCAAACTATCTACCAAGACGGCAAAACACGTGATGGCAACCGCATCGATCCCGCAACGAATCCCGTCTATCGTGAAACTATTACAAACTTCAAGGCACATGTCGCCAAAATTCACGGACAGGTACAGGAGATCGACCACAGAATTTCCGATATCTCCAATGCTCCTCAATCGAAGAAGGGCACCATCTCACAGAAGCTCGGTATTCAGTGGCTCTGCATATTAGACGTCATGCGCATGTACAAAGAAATCGCAGAAGACGTGGTCGGAATCTGGACATCCATTCAGGACCGAAAAACCGCAGAGACCAAAGCTGGACTCACGAAGAACCTTCCCAGCAAAATCCCCGGCACAAATACCCTCATTCCCATCCTCGGTAAGTACACAGAACGTCTGCATCACTACAACGAGCGGCGCAAGAACCAGCTCGAGCTCGACCGCGTGAAGAAGTGGGAGGATGCCTTCAAAAACCTGGATGCCGAAGAGCTGCTCAACCTCATCGGTGCCACACCAACACGAGACCAATTGCGTGCATCGATCGTGCTCTTGGTTGAGAAAGGCCGCATGGACTGGAACGACGAACGCGTATGGAGAGCCCTCAACGAGAAATCGAAGTACGAGATGCCCATTGGTCCCTGTAAGCGCAATGGAATCCTGCGCGATAAGTGGCTGCATAAGCTCATTGCGGATATCTGGGAAGACAAAGACATGTTCAACGAATGGGTAACAGGCAACAACGGCAACTACGACAAGCACAAGAAGTCATACAGCCACGAGGCCGACAACTTCAGCAATATTGCCGGACAGTTGGGATACGAACTCGCGATAATTCTCAAAAAGTACGAGGAATGTGTCAATGCCAGACCCCGCAAACCGTTCCCCGAAGAGGTGAACCCCCACCATTACGAGGAGCTCCTCCACTACGCCATGCGCAACGGCAAGATGAGCATGGAGCAGAAGACCTACTATCTCGTTCGAGGAATCGCCTCAGGACTCATGCCTGTAGAACGGCTGCGTGCGCTGGCCGGAGAGAGCGGTGAACTCCTCATGAAATTCCCATTCCTCGATTACTTCTACCAGCGCCACAACTCGCTGTCGGATATCCGGCAAATTGCCAAGAGGATCACCGAGACCGACCCCAGCAGCGGGGAACCCACCTTTGTGCCAGGCATCAAGACCACCATGTTCCTGCGCTTGGTCCTGCTGCGAGATGCGAAAGCACGCGAGCGCATGTCGAAGGCCATGGACCGCGTGGCGGAAGGCCTGGATCATGAAGACGCGCCGTACCTCACCACCGAGATCGACTGGCTCAAAATGCGCAGCCTCCTCGGTGTCGTGAGCGGCGACCGCAAGAAAGTGACGGTTGAGGGGTGCAAAAACAGCTATATGGGCTTTAATGAAAAATTCAAAATGTACGCCTATCTCGCGCGCATGGCAGAGGAAACTGGTACTCCCATCTTCCGTACTACCGACGTCGAAGATATCACTCAATCTATCACCGCATACCTCTACTTCGACAATCAGATGATGCGCACCTCAGAGGTCACGCGCGGTATGCCCTCCCTCACCGAAAACCAACTCAATGAAGGAACAGTCAGCAACCCTGCCGTGCAGACTTCCGACTATCGCACCCGCACGCGGGATTTCATCGGGGAGCTCATCCAAGGGCTGGGCATGCAAGATTTCAAGGTAAGAGTCGACGACAAAACAGAAATCGGCATGTCCGATTTCATCGCCAGCGAAAGGCGTGACCGGGAAGGCACGAGCTCGGAAAAGCAAAAAATCATCTGCCCCGGAGTGGGCAGCTTCGCCATTACGGAACAATTTATGAAGGCAATCTCACAGAAAATTCGGTCCAATCCCGGTGTTCTGAGAAATCTGCTCATCTCTATGAGCGATAAATCTTTCGGAACCGGCGGATTCCTCGACAGCGGAACGAAAGAAAACGCAGATGGTGCTCTAAACCTTGAGTCCTTCACGCAGCGCTATCACTCGATTGTCGGAGCGGAAAATGGAAGGCAGACGAGCCTTGCGACCGCTCCCTAATGCGCGCATTCTTAGGCCATGCAGGTCTCCATTCAGCGTGTCGACACTTCCCTCACTCTGCCCCGCTACGAATCAGCAGGAGCGGTGGGCTTCGATCTCATTACGCGCGAGACGACGACCATTGACCCTGACAAAATCGCGCTCGTGCCCGGCAACGTAATCGTGAAGGTACCCGAGGGCTATGCCCTCTTAATCCTCCCGCGCTCTTCGCTCCCTCGTAAAAAAGCACTCGTCTGCCCGCACTCGATCGGTGTGATCGACTGCGACTACCACGGGCCGGCAGATGAAATCAAAGTGCAGGTGCAGAACATTTCGAATGCTCCCGTCACCGTGGAGCGCGGCGAACGTATCGCGCAGGGCATGTTCGTCAAAGTGGAACGTGCCGAGTGGACGGAAGTGGACGGCCATGGAGCGGAAACACGCGGAGGATTCGGCTCGACGGGAACGCACACATGAGACATACGAAAAAAGCGGGGGAACCCCGCTCTCTTCGCTTTCCTGGTGAGCGTCGATTACTTGCTAATAGGCTTTCGCATAAACGCCGGCACCTCAAGCTCCTCTTCTGAAATCCCCAGTGTGCTGGTCTTGGCCGACTCGAGGAACGAAGGCTTGGCTGGCTTTTCTGTCCTCTCTTCATCAGAGAAGCGGGAAAGCGTGTGCACACCCGTCTTGAGCGTGCGAGCCGCGCCGATAGTCGGCAGGCCCTCAAGATGCGCTTCTTCGAATCCTGTGGCGATCACGGTCACTTTGACTTCGCCCGTGAATTTCTCGTCGATCACAGCGCCGAAGATGATATTTGCCTCAGGATCCGCCGCCTCGGTGATGATGCGTGCTGCTTCGTCTACCTCGAACATACTAAGATCGGTGCCACCGGTGATATTGAAGAGCACACCCTTCGCACCCGAGATCGAGAGATCGAGGAGCGGGCTGTCGATGGCCGCGCGGGCTGCTTCGGCTGCGCGACTGTCGCCCGTACCGTAACCGATGCCCATGAGTGCCGTACCGGCATCCTGCATGATCGACTTCACGTCGGCAAAGTCGACGTTGATGAGACCGTGTTCGGTGATGAGGTTCGAAATGCCCTCAATCGCGTGCTGGAGCACTTCATCGACCACCTGGAACGCATCCGTAAGCGGTGTGGTCTTGTCGATGAGCGAGAGGATCTTGTCGTTCGGAATCGTGATGAGCGTGTCGACCTTGCCCTTCAGATTGGCGATAGCATCGTCGGCCTGCTGCTTTCGCTTGAGCCCTTCAAAGCTAAACGGCTTGGTAACCACCGCAATCGTAAGAATTCCCAAGCTACGAGCAATCTCGGCCATCACACCCAAACTGCCGCCTCCTGTTCCACCTCCCAGACCCGCCGTGAGAAAGAGCATATCCGTACCTTCGAGCGCCGCCTGAATCTCGGCGCTGCTCTCTTCTGCCGCCTTCTTACCGACCTCGGGGTTCGCTCCTGCTCCCAGCCCACGCGTGGTCCCACGTCCGATCGTAATCTTGCGGGGTGCCGGATTGTGGTAGAGCGCCTGCATATCAGTATTCACCGCAATGAATTCCACACCCTGCACCTTGCAGTCGATCATGCGCTTAACAGCATTGGAGCCACCACCGCCCGCTCCGAGAACGACAAGACGCGCACCGGGGGTGGCATCGGGTCGCACCTCGCGCGAAACGATGGGGCTATCATCGCCATTCGAGCCATTACCTGAACTCGAAGAGCGGGAGCCGGAGAAGAGAGAACGCAGTGTATCGGACATGATGCGAGGGGGTAGAAGTAGGGGGTAAGGTTAGGGAAGAAGACTTTTGAACCAGGAACCAACGCGCAACACAGCACGCTTCATCTGCGCTGTTCCAACCATGGGGGAACTCTCACCTTCGCGCACACCCCAGATGAGCGTGCCGAGCCCAGTGGCGTAGGCAGGATCGTCCACCTTTTCAATGACGCCGCCGATATCGACGGGGAACCCCATCTGCACCGGCAACCCCAGGACATCGCGGGCGAGATCGAGTACGCCGGGCGCTTTGGCCGCAGCTCCGGTGAGCAGTGCACCGGCGGGCAACATGCCGCTGCGACCGATGCGGGTGAGCTCCTGCTTCACGAGCGAGAAGATTTCGAAGTACCGCGCCTGCATGATCTCGGCCATGTAGCGCTTGCTCACGGTCTGCGTATCGATCTTGCTCACGGAGGAGAGATCAATCATCTCGCGCTCGGCAATCTCCTGCGGCAGCACGGACCCGAATTCGATCTTGATCTTCTCGGCCGTATCAATGGAGGTGCGCAGTCCGATAGCGATGTCATTCGTCACGCTCTCGCCCCCGAGTGGCAGACTGGTCGAGTAGAGGATCGTTCCCTCCTCGAACACCGCAACGCTGGAACATCCCGCTCCGATGTCGATCACCACGACGCCCAGCTCTTTCTGACGCTTGGTCAGCACCGCCTCAGGTGCGGCGATCGTCGCCGGAACGATATCATCGATATCCACCCCCGCCTGATCCACGCACTTCTCGATGTTCTTCACGTGCTGGATGTGCCCCGTGACGATGTGCGCCTCCACCTCCAGACGGATGCCTGTCATCCCTACCGGATTCTTGATGCCTCGCTGCTCGTCGACGGCGTACGCCTTGGGTTCGATGTGCAAAATGCGACGGTTGGCCGGGATGCTGACGGCCTGTGCGGCTTCGAGCACGCGCCCCACATCCTCCACGGTAATCTCGGATCCCGAGATGGCAATGACGCCGCGGCTGTCGAACGACTCGATGTGCGATCCGCTCATGCCCACGAACACGTGGTTGATGGGCACCCCTGCCATGCGCTCCGCATCTTCAAGTGAGGAGATGATATTGTGGATGAGCTCTTCTACATCAATCACGTGCCCCTTGCGCATGCCATGAGAAGGAGAAAGACCCACGCCGATCACATTGGGGATGAGTTTCTCCTGATCACCATCCACCACGGCAACGACCGTCCGGATTTTGGCACTTCCGATATCGAGACTGGCGACGATGCGTTCTTTGGGCATGGGAGCAGGGGGTCAGAGAAATGATGAGTACAGAAGATGTTCTGCGTGTTCCATAGTGGAACGTCCGCGAAACAGCGGGAGTTTAATTGTTTCAATGAAGAATTCGCAAGATTGACGTGAGTATCTTTGGTATTCACCAGTGTGGGTGAAGAACAATTTTTCTATTCTCTGTTTTACTGATCCACTAGGGATGAAATCTCTTTATGCACATGTGAAATTTCACAGCAAAAATCGATGAACACAGGTTGTAGTCAATCGCCGAATCTCTGTTTAGCTTTCGAAAAGGAGTAACTGATCCGCGGCTTTGGCCTCGGCTGGCGGGGCAACCGGCAGGTCTTCGGGTGAGCTGTGCAACTGACCGAATGGTGATGCAAGAAGCGACTGGAAACGCTTGATGAGCAGAGTGAATTCGAGTGCACGGAAGAACGTGAGAATTTGTTCAACGGGAAAACGCTCGAGCGCAAGATCTGCAACAGTGATGGGAAGGGGCATATCGGAAATGAGCAGCGCCATGCGCTCACAGAAGAACGCCTGTTCACGATCGTTTTCGAGCTTTTCACGAACAGCAGGCCGAATTTCTTCGAGGTGATCGTAGACACCCTGCAGGGTGTCATACTTCTGCAGAAGTTCCGCGGCGTTCTTGGGGCCGATACCTTTGACCCCCGGCAGGTTATCGGATTGATCGCCCGTGAGTCCTTTGTACGAAGCAATTTGGTCGGGTCGTACACCGTACTTCGCTTCGATTTCTTTGGGCCCGAGGTACTCCGCCTGTTGATACCCCTTATGCGGAATGGCAACGCGAATGTGTTCGCTCGCAAGTTGCAGCGCATCGCGATCTCCGGTGACGATGGTCACACGCATGCCATCCTTCTCGGCTGCGCGTGCATACGCACAGAGCAGGTCATCGGCTTCGAACTTGGGATCAGAGACATGTGGGATGGCAAACATATCGATGAGCTCATGGACCCGCGGGATCTGCACATAGAAATCGTCGGGGGTCTCGGCCCGGCCCGCCTTGTAGTCGACTGCCTCCTGGTGCCGGAACGTCTCATCGCCCTCATCGAAACAGAAGAGAAACGCATCGGGCTCTTCTTTGGCAAGGATCGAGAGGAGCATCGATGCCACTCCGAAGACGGTATTGGTCTGCTCGCCCGAGCGCGTTTTGAGGGTGCGGGGAATAGCCCAGTACGCCCTATACATAAGATGATGCCCGTCAATCAATACAAGGTGTTTCATCATGAGAAGAAAAGGTGGCTTGCCCGGCGTAGCCAGAAGGGCGAAGTCGGGTGGCCGTCGATGAGGACAAGATGCTTGATAGGGACAGAGTGAAACAGATGTGAGAAGAAGGCAAAGAAATCGCCAGAAGTCCCTCATTTCAACGGCCTCTGGAGGCCTCATTCTTCCCTTCTTTTTTCTCATCGAACAACACACACCAACCCTCAGAAATCTCAAGTCCTCCTCCCTCCCCAAAAGAGCGGATTTCGGCTATACTATCTTGATAACTCGGAACCCAAGGAACCACACAAAAACAACAAACAAAACAGCTATCGCCCCTACGCCCTAACCCTAATCCTAACCCTATCCGTGACTTCCCTTCTCTTCGG
>CAYOLJ010000013.1:0-17760 GCA_964404805.1 uncultured Candidatus Peribacteria bacterium | reverse complement strand
AGACCTTTCTGCTCCATGATGTCGAGTAGCTTGGCGGCGCGAGCATAACCCACCGAGAGGCGTCGCTGCAGCAGACTGGCCGAAGCCTTGCCTGACTCTTGCACCACTTTTACCGCTTCGAAGAACAAATCATCGCCGCAGTTGTCATCGGCATCAAGGTCAATCTGCGCGTAGGGTTGTGCAAGGCTCAGTCCGTTTCCTTCACCTTCTTCATCATCTGCCATAGCGATCTGTTCGGTGATGCGACCGCCACCGGCGATCTTCACCGCATTGATCACACGCTCCACCTCCTTGGTGCCCACGTAGATCCCCTGAACGCGTACGGGATCGGGGGTGGAAGCTGTCATGTAGAGCATGTCACCTTTACCCAGCAGATCCTCACCACCTATACCATCGAGAATAGTGCGGGAATCAACCGAACTCACTGTGCGGAAGGCGATACGTGTGGGGATGTTGGCCTTGATGAGGCCGGTGATCACATCGACGCTCGGACGTTGCGTGGCGATGATGAGGTGCATGCCGACGGCGCGGGCCATCTGCGCAATGCGGGCAACCATTGTTTCGGTATCGCGACGGAACTGGCGCATCATGAGGTCGGCAAGCTCATCCACTACGATGACGATGCGCGGTAAGAGGTTGGCTTCGTCGGTCTGTTTCTCGTTGAACTCGTCTAAGTTTCGTACCCCAGTGTCAGAGAATCGGTGGAGCCGTCGTCCCATTTCTGCCACGGCCCAGCGCAGGGCCTGTAGAGCCTTTTCAGATTCTGAGATGACAGGCGTGAGCAGGTGCGGAATACCGTCGTAGGGTGTCAGTTCCACGCGCTTGGGATCAATGAGGATGAATTTGAGTTCATTGGGGGCGTTTTGGTAGAGCAGCGACGTGAGGAATGTATTCATGCACACGGATTTTCCTGAGCCGGTAGCGCCGGCAATGAGCAGATGCGGCATGTCGTTGAGGGCAGCTACCATGGCTAATCCGCCCACGTCCCGCCCGAGTGGGAGCGAAAGCTGAGAGGTGGATTGTGCGAATTCCGGGCTCTCGAGGATTTCGCGCAGGTGCACTGTCGTGCGGTGCTTATTGGGCATTTCGATGCCCACGAGCGATTTACCGGGGATGGGGGCCTGAATACGGAGGCTCGGAGCAGCTAAGGCGAGGGCTAAATCATCTTTGAGGCTCTCAATCTTGCTCAAGCGCACGCCTTCGGCCGGCAGCAGGGTGAACTGTGTCACCGTGGGTCCGGGGTGGGCGTCGCGCATGGTGACCTTGATTTCAAATTCCTCCAGCTTCTCTTCGATTTTCTTGGCCTGCAGTTTGAGCTCTTCGTCGTCGATGGTGAGTTCACTGCGCGCATCTTCCAGTAGCTCCAAGCCGGGGAATGTCCACTCCTCAAAGCGCGTATCTTTCATCTGCAGGATGTCTTTGATCTTCGCCTGTACGTTCTTGCCGCTCTTCTCGGCGGCAATCTTCTTGGCGATCGATTTCTTATTTTCTTCTCGGGCGAAAGCCGGTCGAATGATATTAAGCTCCGGCCCTTCGCTGTCTTGTTCCACGAGATCCTCTTTTTCCTCTTCTTGCTTCACATGCGATCGCACCTGCTTCTTCGCATCTTCTGCGCGAGCCAGCCTGATGGGACGTGAACGTGCTGCTTCGCGCTTCGCCGTAAACTCGCGAATCGACTGCCAGATCGCACCTACATTGGGCTCAAAGGCAATGACGACACCGATGAAGAACGCTGCGCCTAAGACGGTGTAGCCCACGGGGCGCGAGAAGAAGAGTAAGAAAGGCACACTGGCAAGAAAGCCGATCGCCCCGCCTAGTTCCTCTTTCTTCGTGGCGATTTCCTGAATCGGGGCACCGATGTGCATGAGACCGAGAAAACTCACGAGGCAGACGACAAGCCCGATCGACCGTTTGGCTCTGAAGTGATCCTCACTTGTAAAGAAGTGCAACAAGGAAGAGACAATGAGGACGGCCGGAAAGATGATGCTCCACTTACCGAAGAAGAAGGTGAGTACCGTCGCGACAGCGCCGCCTGCAGAGCCCGCCTGCTCCCTGAGAGAGAGCAAAATGAGCATACCCACCATGAATTGGATCACACCGCTCACCTGGCGTTGCGTGGCCGAACTCATTTCAATGGACGCAGAAGAGCGCTTTCTGCTCCTCTTTGGCCGCTTAAGTTTGCGTCGGTGCTTGGGCACGGTTTGTATTCTACCGCACGCGGCGCTGCTGCAAAGGCTTCATTTTGGCTTCCCCTCCAAAACCTTTGGCAGTGCGCCTTTGCTTCGCTAGCATGGGCATATGAAGGTTTTGCTCTTCGGCGGCCGCGGATACATGGGTGGGCAATTCTTAAAGATCTACCCCGATGCCGTCGTGCCCTCGGTCGATATTGCCGATTCTGCGGCCGTGATGCGTGTGCTCGATGCCGAGAAGCCTGATGTTGTCATCAATACCGCCGGCAAGACCGGTGTACCCAACGTGGACTGGTGCGAGGATCACAAAATCGAGACGCTGCACAGCAATGTGCTGGGACCTCTGGTGCTACTCGAGGCGTGCCAGCAGCGCAACATCTACTGGGCGCACTTGAGTTCCGGCTGCGTCTACACGGGGGATAATGAGGGGATGGGATTTGCCGAGACCGATGAGCCGAATTTCACTGGGAGTTACTACTCCCGTACGAAGGCCGTCTGCGAACGAGCATTGCGTGATTACCCGGTGCTGATTCTTCGCTTGCGCATGCCATTTGATAGCTCTCCGCACCCCCGTAACCTCCTCTCGAAACTCACGAAGTTCGAGCGCGTGCTCGACGTACCCAATTCCATTACGTATTTGCCGGATTTTCTTGCAGCTGCTGAGAAACTGATTGCCAAGCGTGCGACCGGCATCTACAACATGGTGAATGAGGGCGACATCTCGCCCTACCACATTATGGAGCTGTATCGCGAGATCGTAGATCCTACGCACCAGTTTGAGCGTTTACTCCTTGATGGGTTGCCGCAGGTGGTGCGTGCAGGACGGAGCAACTGCGTGCTCTCGACCGAGAAATTGAAAGGGGAGGGGATCGCCCTGCGTCCGATCGAAGAGGTGGTGAGATCCGCACTTTTCAAATTCAAGAAACCCGCAGATGGATCAGAAAAAGTCGGAGCAGCGAACAAAAATTGTATGCAATGCTAGTTCCTGGAGGGATGGCGGACTTGAAGGGCTTGAATGCAAACTCTGTACGGGAAAACTAACCACTCCAACGAACATCTACTGAATACTGCACAAAAGACCCAAGTTCTTTCACAATATCCAGAAAAATGGTTTGGTGAGGACTTTTTAAATAGTGAACTGTTTCGATAGTGGAGTATTCGTATCCCTGTGGCTCAAATGTATTTCTATACCAATCAACGATGTTTTTCGCAGTATCTTTTGTACAAAAAGTACCAATTAAGGCTTCATCATAATCGGAATCCATCTCGTAACCGCCTAGCGGCACTGATGCCGGGTATACAACATCTAACGGAAATTCTTCCGGAAAATACCCCTGATTTCTACAGTCCTCTGGCCACGTTTCATCCGGCTCGACAAAAGGGCCAGTCACAGTTGTTTGTCCGCAAGCAGTGAGAATGAGTAATGAAAGAACTGTGAGAGAAAGAGGAATTATACGCATTTAATTAAAAAGAAAAGGATTGAAGAACTGTCTCGAAGCCACCCATGTTATCGCTGTAATCAGGCTCACTGCCCATATACTGCAAAAAGAGAATTCTGTTTTCTCTTTCCATATAAATACCAATAGGTGGCCCTTCTTTCTCGAACATTGGTTCTGAAGTTACGCGGATAGCTTTTATTCCTCCAACTTGAACTTCCTCCTTCTGCATCTCATCACCGCCCATTCCTCCTGACGTCATTTGCTCCACCCAAGCATCCAAATCCAGATTATCGTAATTCTCCAAAATCATTACTTCCATCTTTATTCCATCTGGCAGTCCTCCATCTCCCGGAGGATTCTCGGAGGTAAAGAACTGCAGAATATCTGACTGCGCACTCCCTCTCATGTTCCATTCCGCAGGATACTGTAGGCTGTAGCCATATTTTGTATTGGAATAATCTCTGTTGTCATTGCCACGCCACTTAGTAGTGAGGGTGTAACCAACAATGGCAACTACGACAACGATGATAATTATCCAGAATTTTTTCATGATGGGATGAAGGAAGAATTAAATTCAGATTACTTAAGATACAAACATAGTGACAATGAATGCGAGTATAAAACCTAATACTGCAATTCCGATCTTTCGTAGGAAGCCACGTTTCTTGCTTCTACATATTACAATTATCGTTGTAACAATACCGGCAACAAAAACAATTAATGGTACGTACACAGAGAAACCGGACTGCTCATCCCACTCTTCCCACCACTGTCCTGCAACCTGAGCTACCGGTTCTATATCCATATCATGAGGCAAAGCATCCGGCTCTACAGTAATCTGCTCACCTGCAGAGAGTGGAACTGAAACTGTCTCACCGATATCAGAAATATCCACTGATCCCTCTTCCACATAGAATTTTGAGATTTGAGTAGCTTCGTCATATGAAGCGTGCAGAATGATTTCCCCTCCGTCTTCTGCTAGTGCTTTCTGAATGTCAATCACGTTCAAGGCAACCTCACTCATACCACTTTCGCGAAAACTTTGAGGTTGGCGATAATTTTCAGGACTGTTACTGGGAGTATCATCACTTGAAAGATTATTTATAATATCAGACCATACGTTCTTGAGTTTGTTCCAGGTAGATTCTTCTGGCTTTGGATAGCTGACGTAATTACGCGGCAGGTCGCCATACCCTCTGTCAGATCCCCCGGCAATTGCCGTTGGTGTTTTAACCCACCAATCGCATTCATCGTCAGTTGGCTTCACTTTGCTCCATACTTTTCCAAATTTCATATCCAAATACCCCACCCGATGATTGAGATGGCAAGAACATCCGTTTTTGTGATCTGGAATCTCCAATTGGCTGAGTGGCCTCATTCTGAATACAGCTGAATTAGCGAATGTTACTTCGCAACGACCATTTTTAGTTGTTTTAATTTTATCTCCAATTGTCATACGTTGTCCTTTGAATGCAGGTGCCCACTGGGGAGCATTCTTGGTCATGATCCAGACTTCGCCTTCCAAATGTGTGACCACTGAATAGTTCGAATAGATTTGCGCATTGGCAATTGGAATACCATATTCGTTCGCCTGTGCAACAGCGCCCTCCGGTGGCTGACAGAAAGCATTACGCGGATCATCTGGCGGGAAATCATCCTCTGGAGGTGTATATATTACTGGAGGTTTTGGAGACGGTGGCGGAGGAGGTTCATCACCAGGAGGCGGTATGTGAATGAGATCCGGCGGATTAAGATCATCTTCATGTACACACTTTCCGTCACTTGGAATGTATGGATCAGGACAAGAGCACACTCCTGTTGCTTCGTTGTACTGGAAGAGGGAATCACGTCCACAGAGTTCGAAGATGTGCTGGCATCTTCCACCTACGAGGTACTCAAAGGGACCGCATATTGGTTCTTCAGGCTCCTTATGCGGCATAGGCAGTGAGAGCGCGTACTTCCGTATAGCAGAAACCATTGCATTCTCAGTAGCAATCTCTGACTCTGTCAGACATGGATACCAGACATTCGCAGAACAATCGTATCCATCATCCCAGTGTGCCTTGGTACATGCCGCATCTTTCTTCTGGCAATCGGCATTCATTGGATTGCGGTATCCAACAAAGTCAAACCCAATGCTGTTAGCGAATGATTTAATTTTGGTTGCGTACGGAATCATCATGTAGCCGGGCCCATTCGCTTCGCGCCCATTGGAGCCGACGAAACAGTCCATCACGCCGATGTACTTCTCGAAGAATTCGACGGGATTGCCTTCAACTTGCGTCTTTGGAGAATAGAATTGCGTGCTCGTCATTCCCTGTTGCTTCAGACAGTTCTGAAGTATCGCATCTCTATCGGCAGCCTTGGCAGGTAATGCGCCGTACGTAAGGACGAGCAGCGCAAGGAGTGGGAGAAGAAGATATTTTTTCATGGGGAGGATGGGAAAGTTACAGAACACAATTGACGGCTATTTTCTTCATTACATTTCATCTGAGCATTTAATCATATGAATTAACCAGTGACCTCCTTCAACAGGAACCACTGTAAAGTCCCACATTTTCTGCCATCCGCCCATGTATGCTCCTTCTACAGACACATTTGCCATGTTGCGCTCATCATCAAACGTGACAGATGTTACCTGAACATCTGAGGGGCCATCTTGAATGCAATAGCTAGCCGGAATGAACATAGGCGTTGTGAATTGTGCGGCAAGACCCGGCGTGAGGTACTGCTTTGCGCGTTCGTAATCTAAGTTAGCTCCCGGAATAGACCCGAGTGTGAGCTTCATGTAAGTATCCACTGTTTCTGAGATGTCTTTTTCATCCCCAGTTGGTGGCATCACGGGATCATCTAATGGCGGTGTTTCACAGCCTACTAGAGCCAATGTAGCCAGAATGGCTACCGTGATAGTTGTTAGATTTTTCATAATAAAAAAGAAAGGAAATTATTTAGTACAAAGCCATACATAACCATCTGAGCCATCATCGGACCAACAGTCTTCTTTGCTGCAACTGTATTCTTTGAATTTGTCCGGTGGCTGCATAGCTTCCAGCCCTTGCAGGTATTCCCATTCTTCATATTCCAATTCACAACTCCACTCGACCATGGTGACCTCAGGCTGAGGTAACACATCGCCTTCTGCTTCTCCGCCATCAAAATCTGAAGGCATTGGGAAACAATCGTATCCTCTACTTTCTAGATTAGTTACTTGAGTAGGTAATCTATCTCTATCCCAAGCTTCATAACTCGTTATTGTCACTTCTGTGTATTTGTCATCATAAAAGATTTGTCTGTCCTTAAGTGGCGTAAATACTCCTGCCACAAAATCATCACAGGCACCCAGCTCCTTCGCAACATCATCGTTGAGTTGATTATCTAACCGGAAACCGGATCGCATTTTGTCAAAGATGCTTTTGTATTCGTTCCGCGTATCCATGTTTCTGTACGTACAGAAAAATCCTATTCCCGTTTCTTTCCCTAGTGCATAGACAGATTCTTTTATACTGCCATCCTCTTCTACAAGAAGATGTACTGCGTCTTCTTTGGCAAGAGTTGACTCATTCCTCTCTTTAACCCTTACATTGAATCCTGCACCAGAGCCATCTTCGGCTGCCAGCCAGTCTATAAATTCATCCAAGCTTTGTGGATTTCCCTGATCATTTTGCAGAGCATTTTCAAAACCATAGACATAGCAATACGCTTCTTCGTTCGACGAATAGAGCTCTCTTCCTGCATTATTTGACTCTGCTTCCCCCAATGTCCATCCGGATGGATAGTCTATACGGAATTCATAGCGCGTATTGGAATAGGTTTTCCAGTCGCTTGTCTTTCTTGTGAGCACAAAAATGATAGCTCCCAAAAAGATTACGACAAACAGAGCAATTATGATTTTTTTCATACACTAAAGAGGAAAGGGTTACTTCTAACGAAGTAGTGTATCACTGTCGAAACGAATCCACCAAGATTTGCTCTCAGGGTGTGTTATACAGCCGAAGTCCTATAAAAACACCCGTTGCCAACTCTCGTCGGCAACGGGGTGGAAAATTGACCCCTGACATCGGCGTGTTGGGGATTGCGCCTTCTACGTCGTAACGATTTGCATTCCGCTCGCTTCGAGCGTTTGGCGGGTCGTAACGATCCCGCCGGGTTCGTCCACGGGAGCGGGCAAGCCCTTTCCCAGTGCACTGTTTTTTTCTCTCACAGTCTTGCAGAACGGCTCGTAAGTTGCGTCGGCTTCGACGCCCGCCTCATTCAGAGCAGCGACGACTGCGGGCCACTCGATCGTATCACCCTCTCCTCCGGCGGGCCGTCGATCCTTACCGTTGAGGTGTAGGTGGATGATCCGGTGCCCGAGTGTGCGAATGGTCTGCACCTGATCGTATCCGCGCCTTTCGACGTGGAACGTGTCGAGCAGGATGCCGAACATGTTTCCGTGGATCGCGGTGTTCAACTCGTCGATGAGCTCGGCGGCATGCTCGGCGGTCTGTACGACGAGATCCTCCTCAATGCGCAGGAACTCAATGGCGATCCGAACCTCCGCTTCGCGGAGGTCTACCTCAAGCTCCTTGTAGAAGCGGACGATGCGGGCACGTAACGTCGGCCATTCCCAGCCGTAGTCCTTTCCGAGGACCCAGCAGCTGGGCCCTCCAAGAAGATTGATCGTGATGCCGTACGTTCTCAGCGCAACCATAAATCCGAGTATGCGCCGGAACGTTTTCAGAGCGAGTTTGCGTTGCTTGGCATCATCCGACAATGGGTCTCCCATTGGCGGATCAGCTCCGTCTTGTCCATCCGGAAAGAAGACACACATTCCTGCCCGTGTTATTCCGCCAGCCTTGAGTGAGTCGGCGGTTTTGGACGGGCTCAGCCCGTTCAACGCGTGGTAGATCAACTCGAATACCGTTGCCCCCGCGCTGCGTGCTTTTCGCACGGCATCCGAGAGCGGGCCTCTTGTAGAAATGTCCCAAAGGAAGGCGAGCCAATGCGCGCCAAGTCTGATGACCATCATGGTCTCCTTGTGGTTCGAGTAATAGAGAAACGTGTAGCAAACGAAAGAAGTTCCCCAACTTCGATGTCAAAGATCGGCAGACCTTTTACTCGCGTTCCTCATGAGGAACACTTGCAATGTAGATCTTATGAGAATTTAATACTTTTTTTCTATTCTGTCAATCTGGTGGGTCGGCCAAAGACCCCTGTGGGGGAAGTTTTCAATGCAAGCTCACATGGAGATAGTGAGGTGGTTTGAGTTCTCAGTATTAGATGTATTATAGGGGCAATGGAAATTCCAATTTTTCTTGCAAGGCTTTGGGGCAGCTTCTTTGTAATTTTTGGATTGTTATTCGTTGTAACTGGACAACTAGGAAAAACCATAGAGATGACCGATGATAAAGCATTTGTCATTTCTACAGGTTATATAACATTGCTGATGGGATTGGTGACTGTGATCTTGCACAATATTTGGGTTGCTGACTGGAGAGTCGCTATCACTATTGTAGGCTGGTCCACTCTCATAAAAGGAATTATGAAAATTGGCTTTCCAGAGCATATCCATAAACAAGCACAAAGATTCAAAGCCAAACAACTTGTTAGTGCCAGCTTTCTAGTCATCCTAGGCTCCTGGTTATTCTGGATGAGTTTTTCAGTATGATGGGCCGGCCGAAGGTCCCTGTGCGGGGAGGGTCTGACAGCAAATTCGGTGTGGAGGGAGATGGTGAAGTGGATTAAGACTCTGCGGGTAATAAATCCTATTTTTCAATTAGCAATTAGTTGCACTTGAACTAGAGATGTGATGTTGAGCTGGGATTGGTTTACTTTGGCTTTACACCAGATGCATGACGAAGTGATGAATCGAGCATATCAGGCTTACTGCACCACAGCTCCCGGTTATCCATGTCGTGCTGCTCGAGATTGCACAGTGATTCCCAGAAATGTACTGCTTGAAAAGCTCTGTGCAATTGATGTGCCAACAGTATTTGTACGTGGCAGTGAAGATGCTGTAGATGATAAGAGTCTTCCCGAAGCACGGGGCATAGCAGCAGAGAATGATCACTTGCACTTCAGAGAAGATATACCTCATACAGGACACCAAATGCATATCGAAAACCCACAAGAAACAGCTCAGATTATCAAAGATCTATTTAGATCTCTGCATTGCTGAATCCTATTCGAACTGGTGGGCCGGGAGGGACTCGAACCCCCGAAGGCGAAGCCACCTGATTTACAGTCAGGCCCGTTTGACCACTTCGGTACCGACCCACGAATAATGATGATGAACCAAAGAGCAGTGTAGCAGCTGGGTTACTCGCCACGGCGTAGTCCGCAGACGAAGCCGGGCCGACCCACGAAGAGCAGTGTAGCAAAGCTTTGCGGTTCTGCACGTCCATTCTGCTGTGATTTCGGTCTCACTATCGCACCTCGTGCAGCGTGCATTGTCCTCCAAGTACACGTCGACCCTCTAATGTCATTCTCACCCATGCGGCATTTTCCAGTGTCAATTTGCTGATCTGGACTTCGCCGAGCGCCCCGCTCAGATCGCACGTATTTGCGCCAGAAGGTCTTCGACTTCATCGACGAGTGGTTCGCTTTCTTGCATCTTGAGCGGATAGATATTCGTACGGAAACGTGAGTGTCTCTTCGGGTGGGCCTATTGGATAGCGTGGACGTCTGTCCATAGCGGAGAAGCATACGCACGATGCGCTTCTCAGTGAAGAGAAATTGGGGGCTTTCTTTTACGTCCGCATCTTCCGTCCTTCGTACCGTATGAGCTTGAGCAGCGTCTGCTGGCCGAGGATTTCCTTGCTTAAGGGATCGTCGTAATCACTGTCGTAGATCACGGTTGTGATGCCGGCATTCAGGATCATTTTTGCGCAGATGACGCAGGGAAAGGTGTTGCAGTAGAGCGTGGAGCCTTCGATCGATATGCCGAACTTGGCAGCCTGTGTAATGGCGTTCTGTTCGGCGTGCGTGCCACGACAGATCTCGGCGCGCTGGCCCGAGGGGATGCCTAGTTTCGCCCGCAGGCACCCGCCCATCTCGGCACAGTGAGGCACACCGCGCGGCGCGCCATTGTACCCTGCTGTCAGTTGCTGCTTGTCTTTGGCGATCACAGCACCGACCCTGCGTCGCAGACATGTGGCGCGCTTAGACCACGTGTAGGCGATCTCCATGAAGACTTCGTGAAAGCTGGGACGGTCCTCACCCGTTTCGAGACGTTCAAAGTGCGTGAGCTTCGCCTCAAGATCATCAAGCGATCCTTCGTTCACAATCAGGTAGTCGGCATGATCGAGTGTGCGCTGCACCTGCTGACCTTCGGGCGGCTCGCCGACTCCGCG
Source organism: uncultured Candidatus Peribacteria bacterium (assembly GCA_964404805.1). Lineage (GTDB taxonomy): Bacteria > Patescibacteriota > Gracilibacteria > Peribacterales > Peribacteraceae > Peribacter. The sequence continues at coordinate 6,801 of CAYOLJ010000013.1, read as the reverse complement.
CTCTCGGGCAAGCTTCTCCAAAATCTCCTCGCGCGAGAGGGGAGTACCTTCCCGGTCGCGCTCGGTTATACGTTCTACGATTATCTCGGGTGACGCGGTGACACCAATCATCTGAAACCCTGGTAGCTTCGTAAGTTCCTCCCACTCACCGGGATTGCGGATGCCATCGATCACCCAACGCCGCTCAAGTTCCTGTTCGACCGTTTCGCGAATTTTTTTGCCCAGCACTCCCGCACCGTGCTCCTCGCGCAGTTGATTCCCCACGTTCTGCAAATGATCTCGCGTGTGTTCGAGCCCCTGCGTGGTCGCCTCTTGTCGCACGGCATCCGACAGCGAGACGTATGTAAACCCTCGTTTCTGCAGCAGCTTCACGAGCTCGCCCTTGCCGCTGCCAAGATAGCCAGTGAGTCCGATGATCTGTGGCATGGGGTTCATCTTTGGCTACTTTCTCTCGATTGGCAAGAGTGTACTGAAGCTGGATTAGTCTTATTTCACTGTCCAAGCACCTCAAAGGTGAGCGCGATCTCTTCTTCATTGGTATAAGCCTTCAGCGTATGTTTTCCTGTCTGCGGTTTCCACTTCATGCGAAAATCCGGGGCCACCACCGTCCCCACTTTTTTATCATCCACGTACCAGTCGATCGTCTGGATATTGGATGAAGCGTGTGCCTCAAAAATTACTTGCTCCTGGCTATCGGGGATGAGGGGATCTAAGAGGTAACTCTCGTGAGGTTGAGGCCGCGTGATCTCGAACCAAGAAGATGAACGGCTCGATTCGAGTGAAGCGCTGCTTCCGCCGCAGAGCGGTGAAATGCGTGTGGGGGGAGCGGGCCAGCCGTTCTCACGCGCCCATTGTTCTGTATCTTTTGGAAACACGGCGAGCCCTTTTGGCTGCGTAAAAGTCTGATCACAAAATTTGTTCGAAAGAAAGCCATTCCTTGTATCAATCAGGAACGATTGATAGATAGTATCCGGCTCTGTTGGCTCTGTTCCTGCGATGAACCATTCCTCGATTGTGTGCGGGCAGAGCTCTGTTGGCAGGAGACCCGAGAGGCGACAGACGGTCTTCTTCACAATCCCTGTCGGTTGTGCGAAATCATTGGGCGGCAGGTTCTTCGTGGCCGCCAATAATACATCGTGAAAGATGGGCCCAGCACCCGTGATGCCCGACGTGTTCTTCATTGGAGCGTTATCGGCATTGCCCACCCACACTCCTACGATGCGATCGGGGGTGAAGCCCACCGTCCAGTTATCGCGGGAGTTTCTGGTCGTTCCGGTCTTCGCTGCAACAGGAATATCGAAGTTTAGGGGTCCGGATTCGCCGAACTCCGCAAGGCGCGCCGTCGGGTCACTGAGGATATCGGTGATGAGCCAGGCTATTTTGGAATCCAGGATGCTCCTTCCTCTTTCAATGGGATCATCCACGAATGTGCGTACAGAAAGTGTCTCACCACCACGTGCGAAGATTCCGTAGGCCTGTGCCAGTTCCAGCAGGCGCACCTCGGCGTCGCCGAGGGTAAGGGCTAAACCGTAGTGCTCGGGAGACGCCGTGAGGGTAGTGAGACCCGTAGAGCGGAGGAACGAGAGCAGCACATCGACACCGACACGTTCTGCAACACGTACCGCGGCGATGTTGTACGAGTTGGCTAGCGCTTCGCGGTAGCGCACGAGGCCATGCTCCAGATAGTCGTAGTTGCGTGGGGTGTAGGGCGCGCCCTCCTCAGTTCGGAACTGCACGAACGTATCGGCCACCGTAGTGGCCGCCGTATCACCCTGACTGAGTGCCAGTGCGTAGGTGAAGGGCTTAAGAGCGGATCCTGGTTGTCGTGCAGCGATTGCGACGTTCACTGCGCCATCGTGCTCTGTGTCGAAGTAATCGGCAGAACCGACCATACTGAGAATGTCGCCGGTATGTGCATCGAGCACGACTACGGCAGCTGCGGTGACGTTCTTGTCTTCAAGTTCTTTGAGCTTGCGCTCCACGGTGCGTTCCACCTCGGTCTGCAGTGTAAGATCAAGTGTCGTGCGGATGGAAGGAGCCGTGAAATCCTCCGGTCGCTGTGTAAGAAGCCACATCACGAAATGGGGGGCGCGAATGGCCGTACGGTCTTCTGTGAGTGCAATTGGTTCGCGGGAGGCTTGTTCGGCTTCTTCCTGCGACAGTGCATCTGTCTCACGCATGGCGGTGAGCACACGTTGCTGTCGAGCTTGTGCGGCTTTGAGATCGACGAATGGATCGAGGGTGGATGGTGCTTGTGGAAGCCCTGCAAGTAGAGCGCACTGTGCCGTCGAGAGCTCGGTGACAGATGTGCCGAAGTATGTCTGTGCTGCGGCAGCAATGCCGTACGAACGGTGCCCGAAGTACGCGATGTTGAGGTAGCGCTCTAAAATCTGCTCTTTGGTGAGCGATTGCTCCAGTTTAAGGGCGAGCAAAGTCTCGAGGATCTTTGTTGAGATCGAGCGTTGCTCGGCGCCCAGTGTGATGCGAGCGAGTTGCTGCGTGAGCGTGGAACCCCCCGAGACAATGCGCCCAGCACTGAGGTTCTGCCACAGCGCCCGAGTGATACCTTTCAAGCTCACGCCGGAGTGCACGTAGAACCCGCGGTCTTCGATGGCGATCAGTGCCGCGATACACGGCTGCGGAATCTGTGAGAGAGGTATCCACCGTTGTGATCCGTGATCAGCTTTCTGTAGTTCATAGAGCTCTTCACCATTGCGGTCGAGAATCCGAACAGAGGATGGATCATGGTCGAGTAAGCGCGCGGGCAGGGGAATCACGATGATGATCGCGAGTGTGACGAGGGGGAGCAGCCAGAGGAGGTGACGCTTTCGAAAGTGCATGAAGGCAGCGATTTTCTTCCGATGCATTACTCCCCAATGGTCACGACTTTGCCTGAGGTCTGCCCGAAGACTTCGGGGAAGTACATCTCGAACACGCGCGCGGGACGCTCATGGAAGGTGCCCGGAGTCGTGGCGCGTACAAGGTAGGTGAGCTGGTACACACCGGCGGGGAGCTCATCGGCGAAGGCGAAGAACATGTCATCCCTCAGTTCCCGATGTGTGAATCGCCACAGGCCACTCTGCCAGTAGCTTTCGTCCCACATGCGGGTCGTAACATCCGAGAACAGCGTCTTCTGCGCGGTTTGCATGTTCACATCGAGCGGCTCGAACCCGGCGGGGAACGGGCTCTCGACAGCCACGAAGTGACGGTCCTGCGGCACGGTGATCGTAAGGGTGACGCGGTAGGTGTTGCCGACAGAGAGCGCCTTCGTGCTGCCCGCAATGGGCTCGATGGAACGCAGGACGCTGATCCCTTCTTCGGTGGGCGGGAGAGTATCTGCGGTGTAGAAGTACGAGAGCACGGCGTCGTAGTACAGGCGTCCCGTTCCCTCCTTCCCGATCTTGAGCGCGGTCTCTTCGCCGCGTTTCAGATCATTGAGTGCGAGTGTCACGGCCTTACGCGTGAGGACGTTTTGTTTCGTCACTTTCCAGTCGAGAATCTGCGTGCCGTCTACCTGCACTCCGGCAGTGAAGTTGGCATTCAGCTCGTTCGTCTGTTCCAGGTACTCGATGAAGGTCAGCAGCGCCTGCACGGTGGACTGCGTCGTATCCCAGTGACCGTCTTTACGAATAGCGAGCAGGTAGCGCACGGCATTGGGGATGAGGGGATTTTGAGGATCGATGCGCAACATTGCCTGCAGGACCAGCGCGGATGTGCGGTCGTTGGTCTGCATGAGTGCGCCGAAGCGATCGATGTCGTCTTCTTCGAAGTGTGTGCCGCGTCCGTCCACTTTGGCCGAGCGCAGGATCTCAGAGAGAATGTCGCGAGCCTTTGCCGCGGATTTGGTCCGCTCGAATGCCATGGCGAGCTGTGCTTTGGCGAAGAGCGGAAGCTTGCTGCGCTGCGCGTCGAGGTTAGCGAGCAGGCTTGCATCCACCGTGCCCGTTTCGGCCAGAACGAAGAGAATCTGCGCGCGCGTAGCGGCATCGAGTTTATCTTGGGGATCCGATGTACGCAGTGACGCATCAAGGTACTGCCGTGTGCGTGCAATGACTGTGCCATCGACTGTGAATCCACTACTCCGGATGAGCGAGAGGGCATGCAGCACATACGCGCTTAAGGCCGGGTAACTACGTTTGCTCTCTTGCCAGTAGCCGAATCCACCGTCGCCGCGCTGGAAGGTGTAGAGGCGCGTGAGGCCGGTCGTCACCATGTTGTTGAGCGTCTTCTTGTCGACAATGTTAAACGCATCGAATCCCTGTAGGCGTGTGAGGGCAACGGCGGGTAGTAAGCTCGAGAGCGTCTGCTCCGCGCAGCCGTAGGGGTAGTGAACGAGGTAATCTAATCCCTTTGGAAGGAATGTAGCGAGTGAGGGAGAAACGGTAATCGAGAGTGAGCCGTCGCGTGCATCTTTCGCACTGGGTACGAGCACGACCTCTGTGGCGATGTCTTGGGTGATACCGGTGGTGGCGCTGCTCTGGGGCGTGCCGTAGATATAGACAGGAATCGATTCTTCTACTTCATCGCGTGCTGTCTCACCCGCCTTCGCTGAAGCTTCGGTGGGCAAGTTCTCAGCGAGGAACGTGAATGTCGCCTTGTCTGTGCGGGCGATGCTTACGGGGAACATTACTTTTGCCTGTTTACCGGATGCGATAGTGACCTGTTGCATTTGCGGGCCTGTGAGAGAGAATCCGCTGCCGCTGAGTGAGACAGAGAACGTGGCGGATTCATCGAGGAAGTTATGAACCATAGCACTGAGGTTCACGTGATCCCCCACGACAGCGAAACGCGGCCGCACTGGTCGCACGATGACGCGCTTCGTCTCGATGACCGTATGTTCCGCCGCGCCGAAGGTTGAGGCGCTCGTGTTACCGATGGCGAGCAGGTGCCACGTGGTGAGGTTATCGGGGAGCGTGAACGAGACTTCCGCTTCACCGTTCTCCTGTGTGAGGATGGTGGGGTTCCAGTAAGCAGTGTCTTTAAAGTTGCCACGCTTCTTGGCTTCGAGATCCGCCCCGCCTCCGCCCTTCGAGCCCGGCTTGTAACGGTCGATGAGGTACGTGAGCATTTCGGCAGTGAGCACACCAATGGGGCGTTGTCCGTAGAAGCGCTCCACGAGATCGGGTAATTCGAAGCCCGTGATGGCGAGCACACTCATATCGACAACTCCCAGAGAGAGCTCCGCGCGTGCGGGCTTGCCCTGCCAGTCGGTTGCCGTGAGTTTCACAGTGACCTTCTCTCCGGGCAGGTATTTCTCTTGATCTGTTTGCATGTCGATCGTGAGGCGCTTGCGCGTCGTTTCGATGGGGAGCTTGGCGTACCCGATGCGGAAGGCTGGTGCACCGGTGTCGATGCCGTTTTCGTCGAAGGTCTCGCCGATGCGTGGTTTGAGAATGACGATCGAAACGTAGGCCGTGGGTGCAAGATCCTCGGTGATGGGAACGGAGATCTGCTGCGCATTACTCGTGATGGTGATGAGTTCTTTGCGGATGATCTGCTCGCGTTCCACGGTCACGAGCGCCTTCACATTCTCGCCTTGGAAGGGCGATTGGATGAGGAGCGTGGCCGTATCGCCGATGCGGTATTCCGGCTTGTCAGGTTTAAGCTCGATGCGGTTATTGTTCTCGTGCGGCCAGTTCACGTAGGTGCTGGACCATGCGTACAGGCTTGTGGCGGCCTTTGCCTCGCGTCCTTCGTCATCTGCCACTATCGCGACCACGCGGAACTCGCCTCCCTGATCGGGGCGCACGGTGGCCTTTGCTTTTCCACTCTCATCCGTGGTTATTTTCACGGCGCGGACGAAGGTATCTTCGGGCGTGTTGTCGAAGTAGTACTCGCCATCAACACCTTTCTTCTTGATGGAATTCCATTTTCGATTGTAGAGATTGAGCGTGACCTTCGTATTTGGTAGGGGATTGCCATCGGGCTTGACTGTGATGATGGCGACACTTGCATCGGTTCCGGGTGTGACCACGTAATCCTCCATGCGCACCCCTACGTAGGCATCGGCTTTGTGCACAGGAACCGAAACGCGATTCGCAACCACTTGATTATTCGCATCGGTGATGTCGGCTTCAATGGTGAGGATCTGACTCACGGGTTTGTCGTCGATCTGCGCGGGTACGCGAATTTCGAGTTGTCCGGCGGCATTGAGATGACCTTCACCCTCCGCGAGAAGCTTGGTCTCGCGTTCGCAATTACTCCAACACCAGGATTCTTCGAGCCCAAAGGAGTACCACTCGTCACGTACCTTGTTGAAGAAATAGTCGGTGGTCTGTGCGCGCCACTTCACCGTTGCACCATCCATGGGCGCGCCGAAGTAGTAGGCACCCTCGATGGTTGCCTGCACTGTATCGTCCTGAAAGTAATCCTCTTGCTGCGTAGTGAGATCGACGCGATACTCCGGCTTGCGGTAGGCAAGTACTTCGAACGAGCCAAAAGCATCGCCGTAGGGGCTGTCTTGGAGTGAGGCGGTGATCTGGTAGGTGCCGAGTGGCGCTTGAGCATCGATGGGGAACGCATCGGCAAAACTGCCGAACTCCGTGAGTGGAAGGGTTGAACTGAGCACTTGGTTGCCCGTGGCATCAGCGATCGTCACGGTTGCCTTCCGGCTTTTTGCAGGCACGGAGAGCACGCCATCGCGATTGCGTGTGCGCAGGATTCCTTTGAAGTGCACGGTATCTCCTGTGCGATACACAGGTCGCTCGGTGTAGAGCATGGCATGAATCCGCTCGGGACGATCTGAAGGGTTCCAGAAATCCGTGTAGGTATCGAACATGTCGGGACGAATGCCATCGTGCC
>CAYOLJ010000012.1:0-20523 GCA_964404805.1 uncultured Candidatus Peribacteria bacterium | reverse complement strand
GCGAGAGCTCAATAATCTCGCGTGTGTAGTCATTTTTGGGCTTGGGCACATCCACCGTACGACCCGAGAACGCTTCGCGAATCTCACCCTTCACCGACATTTTGATGTAGAACTCCCGTACACCCAGGTTAATGATATCGCGCTCTTTAAAGATGGGCTCGTATTCCTTCTCGAGCACGGCGGCATCCTCCGCACCCACGCGGAAGCTGATCATGGAACCGACGTTGCCGAAGACCGTCTGCCGAATCCTCGACGAGAGTTGCCCCATGTACTGGTGAGCAATGGTGAGATTCAAATGGTACTTGCGGGCCTCAGAGAGAATCTCGTAGAAGGTATCGGTCGCGAAGTTCTGAAACTCATCGACGTAGAAGTAGAAATCCGATCGCTGCTCCTCTTCTACGTTCGCACGACTCATGGCGGCCTGGTACATCTTGGTGATGATCATGGAACCGATGAGTGAGGAGTTCTCTTCGCCAAGAAGACCTTTACTCACCTTCATGAGCAGAATTTTCTTGTTATCCATCACATCGCGGATGTCGAATCGCGCCGTGGGCTGCCCAATGATGTTGCGAATCATGTTTGTGGCCACGAACTGACCAACCTTGTTGAGCAATGGTGTGATGGCCTCGGAATCGAACTTCTCGCTCCACGCGGCGAACTCGCTGACCCAGAAACTCTTCACCACGTTATCCTGAATGCGTGCCACGATCTTTTGACGGTAGTTCTTGTCGTTGAGCATCTTGAGGATCGAGAGCACTGTGGTATTGGGACTGTCGAGCAGCGCCAGCGTGGTGTAGCGCAGCACGTGCTCCAACCGGTACGTCCAGTTATCACCGAAGAGCTTCTTGAAGATGTCGAGGAACCCGATGGTGAGCTGCATCTTGTAGGCCTCATCCACCTTCGCGAGCGGATTGAACGCGATGGGGAACTCCGTGTCGCCCGGATCGAACAGGATCACATCATCGATGCTATTTTTGGGCACATGCTTCAAGACGCAGTCGACCAGATCGCCATGTGGATCGAGCACCGCTACTCCCCTACCACGCTCCAGATCCTCTTTAATGAGAAGCTCAAGGAGCTTACTTTTCCCCACACCGGATTTCCCCACCACATACAGGTGACGTCGGCGATCTTCGAGGCGCACACCGAACTTCACGAAGTTATTATGGTAGTTCGTGATACCGAAGGTGCTCACCTCTTTCTCACCGGCCTGTGGCAGATCTTGAGGAGGATCGGACTTGCGCGCCAGTACATGGACGATGTGGTGCACGTAGTCTGAATTCGGCAAATGGTAGAGTGTGGCGACCTCCGTGGCACTCAGAATGTAGGTACGTGCGTGGCGCCGCTCCTTGAAGTGCTTGAGAAATGACGCCGACTCTGTGGCCTTTGAAGAGACGAATCCGTTGATATCCGAGTCATTGAAGTGGTAGAAGCTGTTCTTCACCGCTTCGAGCTTGCGACTGGCCTCGTCAAAACTCTTGCTCAGGTACGCACAGCGAATAGAGACCTTGAACGGCTTCGTCAGCTCTTTTTGCTTGGCCGCTTCGTACCGAACGGACTGGATGCCCTTGCGCCCCTCTTTGCGCAGTCGGTCACGCACCGAGAAGAACTTCTTCAGATTCGCAAACTTAAACCGCCAGCTGCGAAAGAAATGGTAGAACGCATCATCGGCATGCGGCTCCACAATGATCTGCACCCACACGTGCTCGCCGCTCTCGATTTTGGAGATCACCGAAAAGAGGCGCGACATGCTGTCTTCTTCAAACATATCGTATGTCTTTACGGGGTAGACATCCCTCTCCTTCAAAGAGAGTTCGCACCCGGCAAGGTGCTGCTTTTGGGGATGCATCAGTTCTGTAAAGTCTTTGGTCTCGCGAATCTCGGCGTCAGGAAACGCGGAGTAGATCAGACCCTCGATCGTCTCTTTGTACTTCTCATACATAGTGACGTAGAAGTACGTGTACTGCTCGTAGCCGAAGTATTCGAACGAAAACCGCTCCTCCGTGACGGTATTACGCAGACTCACGAGCAGATCCTGGAACTTGGACTCCAGCTTTCTGTTCTCCTTTGTCCCCTGTGGGACCACAATGTGGAGGTGGCGGAGGGAAGCCATTTAAGCTGTATTCTCCAGTATTTTGGCGCTTTTGTAAATAACTTTCGGCGCTTCAGTAAATCTCTTTGAGATAGCACCCTTCGACTTCGTCTCAGGGCAAGCTCTTCGCATCAGTACACTTCTTTAAGGTAGCAATCTTCGCAATAGACCGTCTCCGGCCGCTCGGGGGCGTAGGTCGTCTCAATTGGCTTCTGACACTTCATGCAGGTGCGTGTAAAGAGTGTGCGGGGGTTACGGAGAGTCATGCGCCTCTTGTGCCGCTCGTCTGGATGAAAGCGAGGAATCGGGAGTTTCATGGTCCGATAAAATTCGAGTTCCTGTTTCACGATTCTGAACGGACGTTTGGTCGCCCCGCATTGGATCGCCCAATTCAGAATATCATCGGGAATATCGATAATGGAATCGGGCAATTGGGCAGCGGGAATCATCTTTGCGACTTTCGACGATTCATCCTCCCTATCCTTCCACTGCCATCCACACTCAAGAACTTCCTGTTTCGGATGCGGAAAATACTCTTGGGCAATTGTTTCGTTATAGGCAAAGGGCGAAAGGGTAATCGGAAAGAATTCCCCCCATTCATTATTCGATTGCATGTGTCCTATAATTGCCGTTACACGTTCCGCATATTCGCTTGCAGAATATTGTTTGTTTAATATGCAATGCTTCTTTTTACGGAGTCCAACACAGCCGAAGCACTCCTCACATCCATGACAGCTATCGCAGTAAAAGAGATCACGTGAATCACGACAGTACATAGTGAATCGGTATCCGTAACCGATGAGACTCGTGGATTCATAACAAAGTTCAGTGCCATCGAAAAACGAAATATCAAAACAATCACTCGCACCAAGGCCATCATGCAAATATGCGCAATCATGTGAGGAATAGACATCAAATCCGTGGTGCACATTACGGCTTTCGAAAAGATTGTTGCCACTTACGTTCTCGCTTCCAATGGCCACTGACGCTATGCGAACAGTATGCTCATGTTGAAGTTCAATAAATTTCTGCTCCATCTCTCTACGCTTGCTCTCGCTTCCATTCAACTCCTCTTTCAGGTGCGCGATCTCACTAGCACTCACTAGCTGATTCAAGAGGTGGTTCTTTTTCTGCCGCAATCCGACACAAAGAATGGAATCGTGTACTCCTCTGCAATCTGCGAGGAACGCGCCACTGTGACAATCATCACAATCACGCGAATACTTCAGATCGTAACACTTGCGACAGTCGACACACTCATAGACAAGTTCGCAATCGGTACACCAAAGAATATCGACAGCATTGTGATTCCCTACGGCAAGAAAACCGAAGAATGAATCTTCATTATGATTGGCAGAAGTGAGTAGATAGCAATTTTTGTTTCCATCTGCGAAATTGCAGAAATCAGAATTCACTGCTCCATTGTTGATAAGAGGGACACGAGGCACAGCACGTTGCAACTCCTGAAACTGCTCAAAGAATGATTTAGAGGAATCGAAAGTACGGCCAAAGGAAAGGGGGTCCCACCGATCACTCCACCACTCCTCATGAGAAAAGACAGTAAATGGTGCATCCGATCGAAAGAATGAAATGATCTCTGTCCCACTCATATTGCTCTTTCGACGATAGAGCATTCGCTCATTGCGAAAGGCCAAACGTCTTCTCTCTCGTTCCCTCGGACAAAGTGAGGGTGGCAAAATGCGAAAACATTTTCCTGCAATCGTGGGGGAAATTTTTTCATAGAACGCGAGATCTTCATCTCGTATTTCAAATGAAGTTCCTGATTGCCGACAGAGAGCTGTGCGAGACATAGCCCCATCGTCTTCTTGTAAATGATTGCGTCAATAATCTACCAATAATGGTCGGATTTTGTCTTCTGCAAGCCAAAAAATGGCCTCAAACATTCCCAGCCTTCTGGGAAAAGTGTCGGAAGCGTGCACGCTCAGCTTCAGCAATAACACGTGAATGTACAAGTACAGCATAGGGATGTTCCTGATCGTTGAAGTGTGCATATAACACGGCATCTCCGGTATCGGAGAACACAATGAAGTGTTTCGTGAAATCGAAATCGAGAAGATCGATGTGACTGCGGAATTCTTTCTCTGTTTTGCGAGTGCAGAAATGTGCTGTGAAAGGGCCGAATGTAGTGCAAACAGCACGGTGCTCAGCATGCTTCAGGCGGTTACGACGAAATGTTTCCGGGGTCTCTAATCCACCAATAATCGGCACGAAGTTCTCAAAATCTCCAAAATCCAGATTTGTGTCATATTCCACTTGGGACATGTGTAGGTACGCATCGCGGATTTGATCGGGTGTGTAACAGTCCTCGAAGGTATCGTGCTCAGATCCGGCGGCATGCAGATATGGAGCAAGCTGTTTGAGCTTCACAATATTCTTTCTCAATGATCGCTCTTGTTTCTGCAGCTCAGCAACCACATGTTTCAATGAACGAGCCTGAATACCTTGTTCGGAATTCTCTACAGCACGCAATGAACGCAACCGATCAAACGCACGGTATGTTGTACTTTTTGAGAGACCCGTACGCTTCACAAGATCCCAAATAGTTGCTGCAGGATTCCTCAAAAGTTCTCGATACACTCGCACTTCCGCTTCACTGAAGCCACAATCGGTCAGGAGAGAGCCGAGTTGTTTGGAAAAATTCATGGGAATATTAAACAATAATATTAACTACTTAGCAAGTATCCAACCATAATTCAGTATACCTCCTTCAGGTAACACTCCTCGCAATAAACTGTTTCTGGCCGCTCGGGGGCGTAGGTCGTCTCAATTGACTCCTGGCACTTCATGCAGGTGCGGGAGAAAAGCTTTCGAGGATTGCGGAGTGCAAGACGCCTATCGTAGCGCTCATCGGGATGGAGATGCGGGATGGGAAGCTTCTGACGACGATAGAAATCGAGTTCCTGTTTGAGAATACGGAATGGTCGTTTTGTCTTCTCACAGACAATTGCCCAGTCGACGACGTCATCTGGGGTATCGTCGATGGAATCCGGCAAACGAGCGGCAGGAATGGTTTTGGAAACTATAAGCTTCTTCTCCTCCGTCTTTCTCCAGTAGTACCCCTGCACATGAGCCTCTTTCTCTGTAAGCGGAAGGTACTCGTGCGCGAGTGACTCGTTGTAACCGAAGGGCGAGAGCGATGGAGGAAAGTAGAGACCCCACTCCCCTGTCTCCTTCATTCGTTCGATGATCTGCGGAACAATCCGTTCGTACTCTTCTTTGGAGTACTGCGTGTTGAAAATACAGTACTGCTTGCGCCGAAGTCCCACACAGCCAAAACAATCTTTGCAGTTGAAGCAGTACTCGCAGTAGAGCAGGTTTTGGCTATGGAAGACAAAGAGGGAGTAGGCACAGTTGTACACTTCGATAGTGCCGAGCGTTTCGTAACAGAGCTCTGGCTTGATATACATGTTCGAGCAGTCGTAGTTATCCTTCACCTGAACGCCCACAATAACGTACCGGCAGTCCTGACTCTCGTTCACGTCGTAGCAATCAAGACAGTTCTTGGAATTTTCGATGAAATCCCCTGTGCAGCTCTCGCTGTTCACGATATTCGCATACCGATGAATCATCGTCTTCTGTAGATCCGCCCACTTACCGCGCATCTCTTCCATCTTTGCGGATGAACCGCGAAGTTCACGGACGCGTCGCTCGTATTCTTCCTTCGTGAGCGGCTGATTGAGAAAATGATACTGTTTCTGACGCAAATTCGAACAGAGACAGCAGTTGCTACACCCCTGCAGATGCGTGGAGAAGAGGCAGTCGCGGCAGTTCACGGAAAAAGAGACAAACGTGCAGCTGTAGGACTTATAGACGCTGAAGCATTCGTAGCAGAGCTCGGAATTGTAGAGGTAGGAACAATCGACGCTGTCTTTGCAGCTCTGGAGGAGCTTGCCGTAGTAACAATCCTCACAGTATTCCGAGGAATTGATGAGATAGCAGTTCCTGCAGTACCCCGTCCCCGCGGTGAAGTCGCAGTTTTCGTTCCCGATGACCATCGAACCGAGGCGCGGAACGGCCTTGTGCAGCTCGCCAAATTGAACGAAGAATGGATGGGAGAAATCGTAAGGACGACCGTGTTCAATAAAATCCTGCTGATCATCGTTCCACTCATCGTGCGTGTACACCGCATCCGACGGGCCCCAGAGCGGCTCTTTGTGGTAGACGGAAATCATCTCCTTGCCAGTGAGTGTCGCGGTCCTGCGGTAGAAATTCCTCTCGTTGCGGTGACACGTGCGGTTCTTCAGGCGACAGTTAGGACAGTAGACAGGTAAAGGAGGGTGGATGTTCGTCTTTCCAAATGTCCAACCGATCTTTTGTAGAAAAACCTCTTCATCGGGATGAATCTCGAAGGCGGCTTTGCACCAGGCGTTGTGGCAGGTCTGTTGCATATGATTAGTATACTTCCTTTAAATAGCACTCTTCGCAATAGACGATTTCTGGCCGCTGCGGCGCATAAGTGGTTTGGATTTCCTTCTCGCATTTTGTGCACTTGCTTGTATGGAGATGGAATGGATTCATGAACTTCATTCGTTCTGCAAAACGCTCATTGGGCTCCAGATGCGGAACCGGCAGGTGCATCTGCCGATAAAATTCCAGCTCCTGTTTCACGAGGCGAAACGGCTTTCCGCTACGCTCGCAGATCACGGCCCAGTTGAGAATATCATCCGGAATTTCATCAATAGAATCGGGGAGTTTCTCAGCTGGAATGATTTTGGTAGCGCTAGAAACTTGTTGTTTTTCTTCTCGCCAGGAAAATCCTTCTTCCAATGCGGATTTTTTTGAAAGTGGATAGTACTCAGAAGCCGTTGATTCATTGTAAGCAAAGCATGAAAGCTCTTTTGGGAAGAAATTTCCCCACTCCTCCGTTTTCTTCATGTGCTTGATGATCTTCGTACGAAGCGCAAAGAACTCGTCACGCGTGTACTGCTTATTGAAGATGCAGTACTCCTTGTGCTGCAAGCCAATACAGCCAAAGATGTATTTGCACTGTGATGTTATTTCTGAATATTCGGCATGATATGTATCACTTGTGAAGAATGAGCAGGAACATTCACTGCCATTGATCGTCGCAACCTGATTGAAACAACGTCCGCCCCCAGCGCCACCAACATAACTGCAATTGAGGGAATCTTTCTGGTGATCCGCGAGCAATACATTTACCAAATCCTCGGAATCCCACGTGAGATAGCAATTCTCACATCCTTTCGAGTGCGTAATGTAGTCACCGGTACAGTGCTCGCTCGCAAGAACGTAATGGCTCTTCACAATTCGTTTTTTGCGCTGTTCTACATGCTCATGAAAGAGCTTCTGTTGTTGGGCATAGCCCCCAAGCAATTCTTCTTTCTGCTCAAGATATGCATCCTTGCTCAGCTGTTCATTGCGAATGCAGTGCGTTTTGTTCGCAAGATTCGTACAGAGAATACAATCGGAACACCCTGTGCAATTGCTGATGAAGGCGCAGTTACTGCAGTTGCTCGAATCGAAAGCAAACCGCGTTCCATAGCAATCATGAGAATTCATGAGCCAATAGCACAGTTCGTTTCGGTTGCTGTAATCGGAGTCCACTAGGTTTCTATTGCGCATATTCATGGAGCAATAGAGAGAGTCCTCGTTGTAGTCCCCGCCAAAGACGAGGTAACAATTCTTATTATCCGTGCACATGTTGCAGTAATCGCTATTCTCGGGGTTGATATTGAGTAGAGCACACCGCGGAACATCCAACTGCAATTCCTTGTACTGCTCGAAAAAAGTCCGATCAAAATTAAAGTCTCTCCCAAACTCGTTTGCCGACCACCTGTCGCCATACCATTCATCGCGTTTGTATACCTTGTACGGCTTTTCCGGCGCGTAATTCGTGATGATCTTCTCGCCGGTCAGGTCACATGTGCGCGAGTAGAGATTGCGCCCGTTGCGAAAGCTTAGATGGTGTTTCTGCAGACAGGTGAAACAAAGAGAAATGGGCACCTGATCAAAAGATGCATAGAGTTCGACTTCCCTCTTGCCTAGAGTGAAAGTTGCACCACAAGTTTGGCAGCTTTGCTGCATCGTCAATCAGTATACCTCTTTTAAGTAGCACTCTTCGCAATAGACAGTTTCCTTTTGTTTTGGAGCGTACGTTGTCTCGATCGATTTCTGACACTTCATGCAGGTACGCGTGAAGAGCGTGCGGGGATTCTTCTTCTGCATGCGTTGTCGGTGCCGCTCATCGGGATGCATGTGCGGAACAGGCAAGCGTTGTGAGCGATAGAGTGCGAGTTCCTTCTTCACCACTTTGAACGGTCGCCCGGTGACCTCGCAGGTAATCGCCCAATTTAGAATATCGTCCGGGATCTCGTCGATTGCTGCAGGTAGTTTGGATGCTGGGATGGTCTTCGTCACGTTGAGCGACTCCTCCGTAAGCTCGCGCCACGGAAATCCCCTCTTCTTTGCTTCGGCTGGCGTGAGCGGGAAGTACATCTGCGCCGTGGTCTCGTTGTACGCAAACGGTGAGATACCCGCAGGAAAGAACTCTCCCCATTCGCCAGACTTCTGCATGAGCTCGATGACCTTGGACACCAGCGCTTCATACTCCCCCTTCGTATACTGCTTGTTGAGCACGCAGTGCTTGCCGGGCTTCATGCACACACATCCACACATGTCCGATCCCGTCTGGACGATGTCGCAGTAGAGCAGATTCTTACTGCCCCACGACCCGTGCGTGAAGACCGTATTGTACGAACCGTAGCCAAGACTCAGAGAATCGTACCCCAGCTGCGCGTCGGTGGTGTGACACACATCCATGAGGTCTTTGATTTGGAATCCCGTAAAGATGTATGCGCAGTCTTCAGCATACGAAACATCGAAGCAGTGACGGATGTTCCGTGAATTCTTGAGGTAGTCACCCGTGACATTCTCGCAGCTCACCACCTCGAGCGCACGATGGATGCCATTCTCTTTCAGAAGACTGAATTCCTGCAGAACTTCAGAAAGTTTGCCCCGCGCAATCGTGTCCATGACCTCCTGCCTTAAGCGGAGATACTCCTCCTTGGAATATTGCTTGTTGCGGATGACGTAGTGCTTATTGCGCAGATTCGTCGAAAGCAGGCAGTCCGTGCATCCTTTGCAATCGAAGAGAAAAGCGGAGGAGGAGCAATTGGTGCAGTTCTGTGAAAAGAGGAGTGAATGGCATTTATCGGCATCGATCACTTCGTAGCAGTAATGAGACTCGGTGCAATCACAGGTATCGGTGCAGCCGGTGGACTTGATCACCTGATAGCCGTACAAGCAGTCTTCATTGAACTCCGCAGCGAAGATCAGGTAGCAGTTCTTATTCGAACCGGAATGATTGATGAAATCGGAGTTTTCGTTATTGATGACATTGAGCGCTAGACGTGGGACCACATTCTGGAGCTCCTTCATCTGCGGGAAGAACGGGCGGTCAAAATTCACCTCCCGTCCGAAATCACTGGGATGCCACTGATCGCTCCACCAACATTCCGTGCAGTACACAGGAAACACGCTCTCTTGCGGGTACATCGAGACAATGGATTTCTTACAGAGATCACATGTCCGGCGATACAAGCTGCGCTCGTTACGCCAAAAGAGCCGACGCTGCTGCCGACAATCAGGACAGAGCGCGGGAGGCGGGATCGCGTACTTCTTGCCGTGAAATACAGGAGAGAGCTTATCGAGGAAGGCGAGATCGTCCTGTGTGATCTCAAAAACCGATGAGCACTGCTTGCACGAATGCGACATATCGTAATCACTCTAGAGAGGCAGTGCACCGCAATGCAACTCAAGAAATGCCATCTGCGGAATTCTCGAAAGAAAAAATGATCCCATGGAAAATATCTTCACAGAGACATGTGAAAAACCATCATTTTTCGCATCATCAATTAATGATTCTACGGTGTTCAATGAGAAATTCACGAACAATGAAATACATCGTCGCGAAGTGGTGGGTGGCTCCGCCGGGACCCGCCACTGGAGCGACACCTTATAGGGAAAGGGGTGTCCGTGAGGGGAAAACCGTAGGTTGTCCACTCACGAATCAATCACGCGCCAACTCCCGCCTGCCACATACGCTCAAACTGATCACGGTAGAGGGTAACGAGTTCCGGATGTCGGATGATAATGACCCGTGGATATTCCTCATCACAGATGAAGTGACGAACATGATCTTTGGTATACCCAAGGTAATCCTTAGAAACAGGGATCGTATCCACGAGGCGCGTCGTTCGTAATTCCTTTGAATCACGCTTCGCGAAGGCCGCCGACTCGGATGAGTATGTATTGAAGACGCGACAGGACATATTTCTCTTGAAGCGCTTATGACGGAATGCCAGTTCTTCAGGGGCCTCGTCAGACATGCCTGCGACTTTCCAGTAATTCTGCATAGAACCCATACAGAGGAATTCGTCTTCGCAGAGATCGGGAATCTTTAGGTACTCTTCTCGAAACGCATCGAATCCCTCGGCAATCGTGACAGGCTCTTCACTGTTCTCTGCACGAGGTTCTTCAGCCGTATCCATGTAGGAAAGAAGGGGGTCAAGATTCTTGAGCGTCAGTTGAAGTCGACGAATAGACCGCTCTTGCGCCCCCAAAGTCTGAATGAGCGCGTCAAGCGTAAGAGGTACATACACCGATTGCTTCTGATTGATTTCCATCGCCTGTACCAGCCCCCGTTCCTGCAGACGCTTCATCGTCCGATAGGCAGTCATAACATTGAGGTTTGTTTCTGCAATCAGCTCAGGCATCGAAGCACGCTTGAGCCTGAGAAGATGAAGGTACATCGTCACTTCTTCTTCACGGAGTCCTGCCAGCCGAAGAGTGTGCTCAATCTTGCGACGCATGCGGAGAGTATAGATGATGAAAAAAGAATGTTAAGTATATTTGTCAGTATACCTCCTTCAGATAGCACTCTTCGCAATAAACAATTTCCGGTCGTTCGGGCGAGTAGGTGGTTTGGATTTCCTTCTTGCACTTCATACAATTGCGCTTCCAGAGTTTACGGGGATTACGAAGAAGAGCGCGACGCCGAAAGCGTTCATCGGGATGCAGATGCGGTACAGGAAGGCTGTTTGTTCTATAGAATTCCAGTTCCTGCTTCACAACGCGAAAAGGGCGTTTAGTTCCCTCACACTCGATAGCCCAGCTCAGAATATCATCTGGTATGTCATCGATGGTATGCGGTAATTGAGCACCCGGGATAACTTTCGACACTTGCGGGATGTCATCTTTTTGATCGTGCCATTTCCATCCACGCTTAAGGACCTCGGCCTTCTCAAGCGGGTAATACCTGTGCGCGGCAGTCTCGTTGTATCCAAATAATGAGAGATGTGCTGGGAAGAAGTTTCCACACTCACCCGATTTGATCATTGCTTCAATGATCTTTGGGACGAGTGCTTCGTATTCTTCTTTGGTATATTGCTTATTGAGAATGCAGTATTTCTTGCTCCTAAGCCCGAAGCATCCGAAACAATCCGTGCAGTACCAGCAATACTGACTGTAGAGGGTCGATTTGCACTCGTAGCACTTGGAACAGACACAAAGGGAATAACCAAGATTACAGCCGTGAGATTCGTATTGGAGTTCCCCGCGGTAAGGCTCGAGGGAATCCATGCAGCTCTTCACGGCACCCGTGTCGTAGCAATAGGCACAGTCTTCTGATTCAAAGACGTAGTAGCAGTTGCTGCAGTTCTTGCAGTGATCGTTGTGATTGCCCTTCACATTCTCGCAGTGCTCCAAAATAACGGCTTTATGTAGAGCATTTTTGGCAACTTCGTTCTTGAATGCAACAGAGCTCTTCTGCATCGCACTCCACGTAGTCGGCTGTACGGTCTTGATTTTTGCTTCGTATGCTTCCTTCGTCAGTTGTTCGTTTTCAATGCAGTACTGCTGGTGACGGAGATTCCAGCACCCAAAGCAATCATGGCATCCCTGACAATCGTAGCAGAAGGAGCAGTCCGCGCAGTTGATGCACTCGTGAAGGAAGGAAGAGAAAGAACATTGTTTACTGTCGACACACTCATAACAACATTCGCATTTTTGAACAGCAAGGCAGTCGGCACAATTCTTACTATTGATCGTGAAATCGCTCGTATAAAAACAGTCCTCGCTGTACCCGGAATTGATGCACATGTAGCAGTTCCGGTTGTACGCTGAATGATTTGTGTAGGCAGAATTCTCGCTGCTCATATTCACAATACATGGTCGCGGAGCGACAAGGCTAAGATCATGAAATTGCTCAAAGAATGGATGAGAGAAATCGTACGGCCTGCCAGCTGCGAGCTGATCCCAATCATCACTCCACCAGACGGCTTGGTCGTAGACTATGCATTTCTTATCCTCAGAATAAATGGAAACGGTTTCCTTTGCGGTTCTATCACACTTCCGTCGGTAGAAATTTCGTTCGTTTCGATACGTAATCCTCCTCTGCTGCCGACAATCCGGACAGAGTGCGGGGGATGGAAGGGCATACTTTTTGCCGGCAATCATCGGTGAGACTCGATCGAGGAGGGCAAGATCGCTTTTCGTCACCTCGAACGGCTGCTTGCACCAAGGGCTAGAACAGGTCTTCTGCATCGTTGAAAGTATAGCGTGTCACCCTGAGGAGCGCTGGAAGCGCGTCTCGAAGGGCGACACGCATATGAGCTGCAACGCGTATGGTTCGAGACGCTTCGCTCCTCACCATGACACGTTGCTGGTGTTAATACACCTCTTTCAGATAGCACTCCTCACACAGAATTCTGCCGTTATATTCCTGCGGCCAGCTCGTCTGCGTTTGCTTCGAACACTTTCCACACGAAACTTCGCGTAGCGTGCCGTCGAAAGGAATGAGACGGAAATTCTCCTGCAATCGGCGCATGTAGTAGGTGTAGGGCAGTGGCACCCCAAGATCTTGTGCGAAGGTGACATCCTCTTTGAGGATCTGGAAGGGCCGTTTGGTAGTCGCATCCCAGTACGGCGTCTTCGTCACAGAATCATCGGCTTGGTCGCTTCGATCAGGGACTTGGGTGGAATCAACGGCATCCGTTTCGCGCTTTTCCTCTCTTTCTCGCATCCGGAATCCCAACTTCTTCCCCTCCTCCGTGGTCATCGGCCAGTAGAAACCAGACAAGCTCTCTTCGTAGGGATTCGCTGCAAAGTGTGCGGGGAAAAACGCGCCGTATTCTCCTGTTTTCTTCATCGCCGCGATAATCTCTGCCTTCTTTGTTTTGTATTCCTCCGGTTCGTAGGGCTTGTTGAAGATATGATGCTTTTTGCCGACTAGGCCACAGCAACCAAAGCAGTTCTGACACTGAAAACAGTGTGCGCAGTACTCCATGAACTTGCACTGCATGATATTACAACCAAATTTTACGTCGTAACACTTATCTTGAGGCTCCGTCACACCATACACGAGTTCCACTCCTACGGCCGCACATACGCTGTCTAAGCAGTCCTTTCCACCAAAGCCACGAAGCACATTCGTACAATCTTCTAATTCGTCGACAAAAAAGCAATTTTTGCATTCTTTGCTCGCGTACACGTAGTTGGAATTACTGCATTCCTGACACTGATCGATGAAGGTTGCGCGGTGCCAACTTCGTTTCCGCAGCATTTCTCTGAATGTTTCCTTCGCTCTCTCATAAATCTGCCGGGAACGGAGATCCCACTCGTGCATGCGCTTCTCGTACTCCTCCTTGGTGAGCTGCTGATTACCGAAGCAGTACTGCTTATTACGAAGGTTGCTGCAGAACATGCAGTGCTGGCAGTTGCGACAGTCATAGAGAAATGCACTCTCGGAGCAATTCCAGCAGTTGAAAAGATACACTGAACGAAAGCAATTGTGGGAGTTGATGAGATCGACGCAAAGTTCGCTGTCGTACGAGAATACGCAGAACTGACTGTTTTTCATTTGAAAAACCCGATAGCAGTAGCGCAGATCTTCATCGTTCAATCCCGAGTGACAGAGATGGCAATTTTTGGAATACCACCAGTCATCGGCATACTCGCAATTCTGATTCCCGGCACCAATATTGTGGGGGATGGGACACTGCCGAAAGAGCTCCCACATCTGCGGAAAAATCGGCTTTGCAAGGTCAATCTCTGCAGAAGGCGGAGCGGCATGTTTGATCCACTCATCTTTGTGCCAGACAGGATACGGACAGTCTTCGGAAAAAACGGAGACGATCGGCTTGCCCGTCTTATCACACCTGCGTTTGTGGAGCGCCCAGTGCTGCCAAAAGGCAGCAAGAATCTGCCAGCGCGCAATGGGATGAAGTACGGGCTCGCCTTCAACACCAAGCTTTTCGCGTAATGCCATTTCGGCAGGCGAAATTGTGAACGTGCGGCCGGTGAGGGGGCAGACGAGCATCGGGGATTCAGTATACCTCCTTCAAGTAACACTCCTCACACAGAATCCTCTCCTTCCGCTCCGGAGCAAACGTCGACTCGACTTCCTTACTGCACGCTGAACACGGCCGTTCCCAGAGACGACGCGGAGGACGCTTCTTTAAGCGCTCTTCATGTCGCTCTTCCGGATGCAGGTGCGGTAGTGGCAGGGAGTGTGCTCTGTAGAATTCCAACTCTTGCTTGGTAATGCGGAAAGGACGCTTTGTTTTTTCAGAAGTAATAGCCCAGTTGAGCACATCATCCGGAATTTCTGCGATCGTGTCGGGTAACTTGGTAGCCGGAATCACTTTCTGTACATCCAGTGGCTCATCTACTTCTTCGCGCCACTTGTAGCCACGCTTGATGGCCTCCTTTTTATCCAACTGAAAGTACTCCATGACGATGGTTTCGTTATAGCCAAACGGACAAACCTCTTTGGGAAAGTATTCGCCCCACTCTTCGGTCGTCTCCATATGTGCAACAAGTTGTTTACGGAGTTTCTCATACTCCCCCTCCGTATACTGCTTGTTTAAAATACAATGCTGCTTCTTTTTTAAACCAACACAGCCGAAGCAATTCTTACATCCTGTGCAGCCATCGCAGTACTCAAGGTCAGTATTGTTCGTAACGCATGTGGTACAGAACTTGAGATTGAAAGCGTTATTACCGCAAGCCGAACACTGATACAGGCGCTCCGCCTTATCGCCCCATGAGGTGTAATCCATGCTCGATTTCACGCCCATGGCCACCTTGGCACAGTACTTACAATCTTCAAGATCCTTGCTGTCCATGCAATTAAACGAATTCTTGGAGTCGTACAGGTGATCACCACTGCAGTTTTCGTTCCGTTCCGCCTGCGCATATCTCTGTGGCTGTGTGTGGAAAAATTCCTCACAGCGTTTGCGGAAAGCCATGACGCCCTTTGTACTTTCGAGATGCAAAGCGGCTTTCTGTTTCTCAAATTCCTCCTTCGTAAGTTGCTCATTGAGAATCATATGTCGTTTCTGACGCTGATTGATGCAACCAAGACACTCACGGCACCCAATGCAATTCTTAAGAAACCTGCTCTCGGAACAATTCTGACAATCCTGTGAGAAAAACAAACTATGGCAGCCAGTGCAATCGATACTCTCGTAGCAAATTTCGCTCTCGTAACAGTTGCTGCAATCCACCATGTTCTTGCAGTGGTAAACGCGATTGCTGTAGTAGCAGTCTTCGTTGTAATCCGCTTCGAAACACAGGTAGCAGTTCTTCATGTAGCCGGCACAGTTGGCGTAGTCGGTGTTCTCCATCGTGCCTTGCATGACAAAACGCGCCTGATGCGGGACGACATTCTTGAGCTCGAGGAATTGTGTGAAGAACGGCTGCAAAAAATCAATGTCGCGCCCGAAATCGAGTCCCTCCCACTCATCACCCCACCACACTTCCGGCATGTAGACCGGAAAGGGATGGTCGGGATGGTACTGCGACAGAATACGCTGACCGGTTTTGGAACAGGTTCGCCAGTAGAGCTTGCGAGCATTACGTTCGTTCATGCGCCGCATAAGCCGGCAGTCAGGGCAGGACTTCGGCTCCGGAACGTCGAAATCACGCAGAAATTTCTGATCATCCTCAGTGATCTCGAAGGTTTGCTTGCACCATTGGTTATGGCAGGAGCGTTGCATGGGCGCTCAGTATACCTCTTTAAGATAACACTCTGCGCAATACACAATCTCGGGTCGTTCGGGCGCATAGGTCGTCTCGATGGCCTTCTGGCACTTCTGACATTGGCGTTTCCAGAGCTTGCGGGGATTGCGCAGGAGCATCCGTTCGAGCATGCGCTGTTCGAAACATTTCTTCGGAGGAGGGATACCCATCTGGCGATAAAACTTCAGTTCCTTCGGCACGATCTTGTACGGCTTTTCTGTGACAGAACAGCGCAGAATTTGCTCGCAGATGGCGTCATTCGTATCATCAATGGAATCAGGAACGCTGACGGCGGGACCCATGTACGACTGCTTCTCGTTGTCATTTCGCCACTTCCATCCCCGGTTCAGTACTTCCTCTTCATTGAGCGGAAAGAAATCCTGCGCCATCGTCTCATTGAAGGCGAATGGTGAGAACTTTGGAGAAAAGAACCCGCCCCACTCTCCGGTGGATCGCATGTGCGCGATGATCTTTGGCACCAGTACCTCGTATTCTTCTTTGGAATACTGCTTATTCAGGATGCAGTACTTCTGGCGCTTCAAGCTGCAGCACCCAAAGCAGTGATCGCAGTGGAAACAGAGGCTGCAATAGAGAATCTCGCGGTTGAACCAGCAAATATCATTGAAGCAATGCTGGGAGTTTGTCTCGCTGCCGACAGATTCGTAAACGAGCTCCGAGTGATCATCGTTGTTCACATCTATGCAGTCCTTGAGCTCTGTCGCATTTGCAACGAAGTGGCAGTCGTGCAGACCGATCACTTCGTAGCACACTTGTGCGTTCTTCGAGTTGATGATGGCGTTGCCCGTGCAGTCTTCCGCATTGATGCCATCCATGAATTTGCGTGGCAATGCCGCCCGGCGCTCTTCAAAGCTCTTGCGTACACTTTTGAGGTCCTGCTTAAGCTCCGCGACAAGCGCTTCGTACTTCTCCTTCGAGTACTGAACATTTCCGACGCGATACTCTGCATTCTGCAATCCGTAGCACGCGAAACAGTTGCGACATCCCCGCAGGTTGTAGCCGAGAAAGCAGTCAAAGCAATTGCTGCAATTCTGCAGATACTGACAGTTGTAACAACGATCAGAGTCGACAATCTCGTAGCAAAGCTCGCAATGTTCGATATTGGAGCAGTCACACACGCTCTTTGAAAAGAGAACGCGGTTTGTGTAGAACGAATCCTCGCACTCCATGGAAGTGAAGAGGAGATAGCTGTTCTTGTCGTGAATGGAGAAATTGCAGTACTCACTGTTCTCATGATCCTTATTGATCAAACTGATCCGTGGAGCAGCCAAGAAGAGTTCCGCGAACTGCTCAAAGAACGACCGTGAGAAATCGAGGCTTCTCCCGTAATCAAGCGGATCCCACTGATCACTCCAAAAGGCTTCCTGGTCATAGACTTTCTGCGAACTCTCTGGGGCATACATCGAAATGATCTGCCGCCCGGTGAGATCGCACTTTCGGTGATAGAGGTTCCGCTCGTTGCGCCAGCTGAGCCGCCTCTGTTGCCGACACTCCGGACACAGCATCGGAGGCGGGATCGACTCCTTCTCGCCTGCAAAGACGGGAGACACCTTCTCGAGGAACGCGAGATCGTCCTTCGTGACCTCATACTTGGCCGAACATTGGCGGCAAGTCTTTTGCGTCATACGAGCGATTCCTGATAACATTTCTCACAGTATATTTTTTCCGGACGGTCCGGCGCATAGGTGGTTCGAATCGACATGCCGCATGCATCGCATATGCGCTCATACAGAACACGCTTGTTGCGCTGCGCCAGCTGCTTGCGGTACCGCGTGAAAAAACTGGTCCGGGGCAGCGGTACATGCAACTGTCTGTGAAATTTGAGCTCCTGTGGAATGATTTTGTACTGTCTGCCGCTCTCTGAGCAGGTCAGTATTTTTTTGCAGATATCATCGGTGGTGTCATCGATGTTATCCGGAATTTCGACCTGCGGACCAAGGTATTGATCCTTTTTCTCCACTGCATCAAACCATCGCCAACCGCGCGCCAGAACCTCTTTTTGCGTAAGCGGGAAATAATCCTGGGCCAGAGTCTCGTTATAGGCAAAGCACGACGTCTCGGTCGGGAAGAATTCGCCCCACTCCTTTGTTGATCGCATGTGGTCGATGATCTTGGGTACGAGTTCTTCGTACTCTTCTTTGGTGTATTGCTTATTGAAGATGCAGTATTTTTTGCGTCTTAAGCCCACGCAGCCGAAACAGTATTGCGAATGGTGACACAGCTGACAGTAAATCATGTCGCTCATGCTTGCGAGCGTGTGATTGCAAAACAGACAGCTATGCAACTCATATCCTGCGACCGAGCACTCGTAGAGCCTTTCTGCTTCGCCGCACTCGTGTATATCCATGCAGTTTTTCAGCGGCATGAAGCCCTGAAAGACATACCGGCAATCCCACAGGTCTTCGCTGTCAAAGCAGTGGTACGCATTCTTGCAGTTCACCAAATAATCACCGACAACGTCCTCGTTCTGTACACCGTGCATGTACTTTTGCGGAAACTCTAGTTTAAGTTTATCAAAACGCTGACGCGCAGACTCCACAGCTGAATGTTTTCCGAGCATGGCACGAAACTTTTCAAATTCCTCTTTGGTGACTTTCTTGTTCTCAACGAAATACTCCTTGTTTTTCAAATTACTGCACATCAGACATTTTTTGCATCCCGTACAGTTTTTGAGGAACATCGATTCAGAGCAATTGTCACAATCCTGCAGGTACGACGAGCCGTAGCATTTCACGCAATCAATGCACTCATAGCAGAGTTCAGATTTTCTCGCGCGGAAGCATCCAACGCAATTCACGCACTGATTGATGCTATAACTGTAGTAGCAGTCTCTGTTCTCATCAGAATCGAAGATCAGGTAGCAATCTTTATTCTTGCCGGCATAGTTCGTGTAGTCGCAGTTTTCGTCGAATTCGTAGCCTGTCATCAGATTCGGACGCGGCACAACATCGAACAGCTCTTTCCACTGCTCAAAGAACGGGCGAGAGAAATCGAAGTCTCTCTGGTATTCATGCGGGTCCCACTTGTCGCTGTACCAATCCTCTTGGGTATAGACCTTGTGGGGGGAAGACGGATGGATATTCGAAATGATCTGCGCTCCTGTAAGATCGCACTTTCTCTCGTAGAGATTGACGTGATTCACGTGTGTTTGCCTGCGGCGCAGCCTGCAATCGGGACAGAGCGTAGGAGGTGTAATGAGTTCTTTCTTATCGTTAAAGACAGGGGAAAGTTCTTCAAGAAGCTTTAGATCATCCTGTGTGACCTCAAAGGCCGATGAGCAGTGCTTGCAGGTAGGCATCACAAAAAAATACTGGGCATACAATCCGACCCCAGTATCGGTATACTGGAATGTATAGTCATTATTGTCCAACAGTCCACTGGATAATTTCAATTTCTCCTCTTTATGAAGCCATAAACTAATACTTAAATATTGTAGAAAATATTTTACAACAGTGCTATATTGGCCCCATGATCACTGATCTTCTGAAGCTCGGGCTCAGCGATGAAGAGGCAAAAGTCTACCTCGCCTGCCTCGAGGTGAACGGTGGGGCTGTCTCGGTCATCGCGCGTAAAGCCGGAGTGCATCGCGTCAGCTGCTACCACACGCTGGAAAAACTCCTGCAGAAAAAACTCTTAAGTCAGTACAACCGAAATGGCATCAAGTGTTTCGCCCCCGAACCACCCGAGCGCCTGCAGGAACTCCAACTGGAAAAAGCGACCATTGCAAAATCACTCATCCCCGATCTCAAGGCACTCTTAAGTCCCCACGGTTTCCGCCCCAAGATTCGTTCGTATGAAGGACGTGACGGCGTTGAACGGGTATTTCTGGAATCCCTTTCGGCCCAAGGAGAGCTTCTGGGCTACACCAACCTGCGTCAGGTCACCGAATTCTTCCCAGAGTTCTTCCGCGAGTACACCAAGAAGCGCTTTGAGCGTAAAATCAAGGCACGCTACCTCTCGCCCAACACCGTCGAGAGCGTCAAGTCGATTGAGCCGTTCCTGCCGAAGAATTATGACTCGACGCTCATCGAAATCCTGCTCGTCAACCGCGAGCAGTTCCCCTTCGATAACGAGATCCTGCTCTTCGGCAATGCTGTGGGGGTAGTTTCACTCAATCCCAACGAGCTTTTGGGAATCATCGTAGAGAGTCAAACCTTCACGAAGACAATGAAAGCGGTCTTCGATCTGGCATGGTTGGGAGCAACGGCGTTCGTCGCGAAGTAGCACCCCCTCTCCCCGCGGGAGAGGGCCGGGGTGAGGGGTATTAGGCGCCCGTCGTATTCTTGATGACCTGATTAGCCGCGAACGTCATTGAAAGATACGGTTTGGCTGCATCGGTGTACTGCGCATGT
>CAYOLJ010000011.1:0-21017 GCA_964404805.1 uncultured Candidatus Peribacteria bacterium | reverse complement strand
ACCGAAAGTCGCTGGAATGTCAAGTTTCTGCAACATAGGCTTTTGCTTCAGAGGAGCCATTGGCGCCATCTTCTCCTTCGCGCATACTCCCCTTTGATGAAAGTCACTGCCGAAAACCGCCGCGCACGTTTCGATTACGAGATTCTCGATACCATCGAGGCTGGCATCATACTCACGGGGCCCGAGACGAAGTCGTGCCGACAGGGCAATGTGAATCTGGCGAGTGCCTACGTTTCGTTCCGCGACGGAAAAGCATTTCTCAAAAATGCCTCTGTCGCTCCCTATCAGTTTGCCGCGCATGCCGCGCATGAGGAGCGTCGTGACCGAGCACTTCTCCTCAAGGCAAATCAGATGAAAAAATTGCAAGCATGGACCGAAGAGAAAGGGAGCGCCGTCGTGCCCCTCGAGATGCGCGTTGGAAAGTTCGTCAAAGTGTTGCTCGGTGTTGGGCGTGGGCGCAAGAAGATCGATAAGCGTCAGCGTATTAAGGAAAGGGAAATAGCGCGGAAACTCAAGCAGACGGGAGATTACTAAGGCAGGCGAAATAGCATTCTCTCTATTTTCTCTATCCTGCATACTGCATACTGCGTTTCCCTATGTCCCTCCTCCCTCCCCAAATCCAAAAGGCCATCGAGGAATTCAGTAAGCTCCCGGGAATCGGAGCCAAGTCTGCTGAACGGCTCACATTCCATCTGCTGCGCAGTTCCAAGGCCTCACCCGAAGCACTGGGCAAGGCTCTCGCTGATCTCAAAGTGGAGCTCAAGTATTGCAAGCACTGCCAGATGGTGACGCTGCAGGAGGAATGCAGGATCTGTGGCGATACTTCACGCGATCACACAATGATTTTGGTGGTGGAAAACCCGCTCGACGTCATTGCATTCGAACGCTCCGGCTTCAAAGGTGTCTACCATGTTCTGCACGGCGTGCTCTCCCCCATTGATGGCATGGGGCCGGAGCAACTGAGGATGAAGGAACTCGTTGACCGTTGTGTGAACGGAGTAGGAGAAGTGATTGTGGCCACCAATCCTGATGTGGAAGGCGAGGCCACAGCCAGCTTCATCCGCGAACGATTGAAGGACAAGGTTGAGAAGATCACCCGCCTCGCGCACGGGCTGCCTATGGGGGCGGATATCGAGTTTGCGGATCAAGTTACTTTGAAAGAGGCAATCGAAGGGCGGAGGGCTCTTTGACGGATCAATGCCGAAATCCCCTGATCCCCGTGAACACCATCGGAATATTGAGCGCATTCGCCTTCGCAATCACTTCTTCATCGCGCACGGATCCTCCCGGCTGAATAATCGCGGCGATGCCGAATTTGGCAGCCTCCTCCACGCTATCCGGGAACGGAAAGAATGCATCACTGGCCATAACAGCGCCCTCGGCCTTCTCGCCGGCACGGCGGGCTGCAATGATCGTACTATCCACTCTGCTGGTCTGCCCGGCACCGATGCCGACAGTTGCAGCGTCCCTCACGAAGACGATAGCGTTGCTTTTGGCGTGCTTCACCACCTTCCACGCGAAGAGGAGGTCGCAAATCTGCTCCTTTGTCGGCTTGGTCTCTGTCGCGCACGTGATGTCCTTCTCTGTCACCACGCGCGTATCGAGATTCTGGACGAGCATGCCACCCAACGCAGTACGTAAAGAAGCCACTTCAGCATCGGGCTTGAGGCAATGATTCTCAATGACGCGGATCTTCGACTTCTTCTTAAGCAGCTCAAGTGCTGCAGGCTCGTAACCGGGAGCGATGATGATCTCGACGAAGATTTTCTGCTCGATAATCTTCTCAACCACACTCTTGGGGCACGGACGATTCAGGGCAATAATCACGCCGAAGGCCGAGAGGCGATCAGCATCGTAGGCGCGCTGAAAGGCTTCTGCGATATCTTCGTGTGAAGCGACACCGCAGGGATTCGCGTGTTTAATGCACGCAGCGGTGGGCTCCTCGAATTCGCAGACCAGATTCCACGCTCCGTCAGCATCGAGAATATTCAAGTAACTCATTTGCTTCTCTTCCTGCTGCAATACCATCCAGTCCGGCGGATTGCCTTTCAGTTCATAGAAGGCGCCCCACTGGTGGGGATTCTCGCCGTACCGCAGCTTCATGCGATTCGTGAGGAGCATGCCTGCGTGGTCACCATCAGAGAGAGTACGGACGATGGCACAGTCGTACGCGGCGGTATGGAGAAAAACTTTCTCGGCAAGTCGTCGTTTTGTATCTGGAGTTGTCCCGCCATTCTTCAGTTCTGCCAGAATGGCGATGTAATCCTGCGGATCACAAACAACCGTCACACTCTCGGCATTTTTGGCGGCGGCACGCAGTAAACTGGGACCACCAATGTCGATTTGCTCGATGAGTTCTTCGCGCGTGATGCCAGGTTTGGCGGCGGTCTCTTCAAATGGGTAGAGGTTCACACAGACAAGATCGATAGGCTCGATCCCCTGCTGCTTCGCCTCCTCCACATGATCCGCATCGTCACGTCGAAAGAGAATGCCACCGAAGATGAGCGGGTGCAGAGTCTTCAGTCTTCCACCAAAGCATTCGGGAAACCCTGTGATCTTCTCAACAGGTGTTACAGGGATTTTGGCTTTCTCCAGGGCTTTCTGCGTTCCTCCAGTCGAGAGAATTTCGAAACCGAGTTCAGCGATCCCGCGGGCAAAATCCTCGATGCCGTGTTTGTCACTGACGGAGAGGAGGGCGCGGGGCATAAGAAGAAACGGCCGGATAAGTCTAGCGTTGCAGCAAAGGGAAGCCAAGAGAAAGAGTAAGGCATTTATCAAGAAAACCGTGGCGCAGGAGACGATCCTGGCCACGGTCGAACAATGGATTCAACCATCCAGTAGTTGACTCTTACCTTGGAGAAGGTGGAGCCCTCTTGTAACAGAGTGCGATGATGCAGACGCATCCGGCGAAAGCCAGTGATCCCCACAAGCCCCATGTGGCAAAATGCCACACGAGGTTGAGGAGCAAACCGGCAACGAAGCAGATGCCAAAGCAGCAAAGCAATACGACCACAAGAGTACGGCCAACCGTTTTCGGTAGTTCCATGGTATATGCCTTCAAAAAGAATGATCGAATCCGCATTCGTGTGAATGCACCTCAACACTGAGGTGAGAAGAGTATAGCTCTTGATACATGAAAAAACCGGGATGACTCCGGTTTTTTCATGGAAAGATAAGAGCAGAATCAGATGAACAGTGCCGCGAGTGCGAGCGTCAAAGTCGAGAAGAGCTTGATCAAGACGTGCAAGCTGGGGCCGGCAGTATCCTTGAAAGGATCTCCCACAGTGTCACCTGTGACGGCTGCCTGGTGAGCCGGGCTATTCTTGCCGCCGTAGGCACCGGATTCGATGAGCTTCTTCGCATTATCCCACGCACCACCGGAGTTATTCATGTAGGCAGCGAGGATAACGCCGGTAATCGTACCAACCATCAAGAAACCGGCTGCCGCTTCGGCGCGGAAGATCATACCCACAGCAATCGGAGAGATCACTGCAACGAGCCCGGGCAGAACCATTTCCTTCAGGGCACCGCGCGTAGCGATATCCACCGCTGCGGCGTAATCGGGCTCCTCCGTTCCCTCCATGATGCCAGTGTGTTCTCTGAACTGCTTGCGTACTTCTTCCACAATCACTCCTGCGGCGCGCCCCACGGCACGGATGGTGAGTGAAGTGAAGAAGAAAACAACAACGGCACCGAAGAAGGCGCCAATGAAGACAGGCACCTTAGCGAGGTCAACAACAGTGATGTGTGATTCTTCTAAGAAAGCCGAGAAGAGCAGGAAGGCAGCGAGTGCCGCAGAACCGACCGCATACCCTTTAGTAAGAGCCTTGGTTGTGTTGCCGCATGCATCAAGCTCATCAGTGATAACACGCAACTCATCCGGAGCCTTGCTCATTTCTACAATGCCTCCGGCGTTGTCGGTGATGGGTCCGAACATATCCATGGCGAGCACGTAACCGACCATCGTGAGCATGCCCATGGTGGCCACTGCCGTACCGTACAGGCCCCCCGCAGCAATTCCCGTTTGTTCACCGAACCAAAAAGAAGCGAGTAGAGCGAGACAGACGGTGAGTACCGAGAGACCAGTGGACTCCATACCAATGGCCGTACCCGTAATGATGTTGGTGGCATGGCCGGTCGTACAGGATTTGGCAATTGCCTGCACAGGACGGTGGTCTTTGCTGGTGTAGTAGTCGGTAATGTAGACGAATGCCACACTCGTCAGAATTCCCGCGACTCCAGAGAAAAAGAACCATGGAGCAGCATTAGAAAGCTGAAAGAACGCCACCAGAGAACCGATAACCCCTGTGGCGGAATTCGTCGAGAGCATGAGAGCGGAACAGACGAAAAGAATGATGGTCGTCAGGATGGTGGTCACCCAGTAGCCGCGAATCATGGCTCCCATCGGAGAGTCTCCTTCTTTTGCGCGTACACTGTACACACCGAAGATAGTGGCGAGCAGACCGAAGGCACGGAGGATGAGCGGGAAGAGAATGCCCTTGAGTCCGAAGACGGGATAAAGAGCAACACCCAACACCATCGCACCAATGTTCTCTGCAGAAATGGATTCGAAAAGATCTGCACCACGACCGGCACAGTCACCAACGTTGTCGCCCACAAGATCAGCGATGACAGCGGGATTGCGGGGATCATCCTCCGGAATACCAGCCTCAATTTTACCAACAAGATCAGCACCGACATCCGCTGCCTTGGTGTAGATGCCGCCACCGAGTTGCGCGAAGAGCGCTACGAAGCTTGCGCCAAATCCGTACCCGATAATAAGTGTCGGAATGCGCATAGCTGGCACACCTAATCCAAGACGATAGAAGAGGTAGAGCGCGCTGATACCGATGAGAGAGAGCGCCGTGACTACGAGCGCCGAAACAGCCCCGCTGCGTAGTGCCATCTGAAGTGCACTATTGAGACCGGCGCGGGCACTTGCAGCAACCTTGAGGTTAGCGCGAGTGGCAACGACCATACTCACGACACCAGCAATACCAGAGAGTAGACAGCCGAGCAGGAATGACCCGCCAACTTCAAAACCGTGTGCCCAACCCTGTTCGCCCCCTACCAATCCATAGGTGAGAATCATGAGAACTCCTACAGCGATCGCC
The DNA here is from genome assembly GCA_964404805.1 of uncultured Candidatus Peribacteria bacterium. Lineage (GTDB taxonomy): Bacteria > Patescibacteriota > Gracilibacteria > Peribacterales > Peribacteraceae > Peribacter. Next base: position 15,903 of record CAYOLJ010000011.1, on the reverse strand, counting down.
AAAAAGGTAATCGTGCGGTATTGCCTTTTAATGAAGGCACGAGATCCCACAGAGATCGCATGAGCGACTTTCTCCATGGCGGGCGTACCGGTAGGAGCGGCTTTTACAGCGCGCCAAAAGACTAAACTGTACAGAAGTCCGAAGATGGCGATAGCAGGCGCCAGAACCTCCAGAAGCAAAGTATTCATACAGAAATGGGGAGGAAAGTGTACGAAAGCGTCCTTCTGCTCGAGTGCGCAGGGACATCGCCGTAGAGCCTAGGTGGGGTATTCCACTTTCGTCAACTGTATGCTCATAAACCTCCCCGTAGCAGACTTTGCAGAAAATGCTGTTTTGTGCTATCATACGTAGTAAGACACACACCTATGACAAATCCAAAAAAATCCGCTCCCGCCGCGGAAACGGGCCAAGAAACGGCTCCCGTTGCGGCTACGCAAACGGCCCCAACGCAAGGGGGCAATCAGAAGAAAATTCTCATCGTGGAGGACGAAAAACCTCTCGCACACGCGCTTGAACTCAAGTTCCACCACGAGGGATTTGATACGCGCATCTGTCTCGATGGTGAAGAGGCGCTCAAGGAGGCAACCGAAGGAAAGTATGACGTCATTTTGCTCGATCTCATCATGCCGCGGATGGATGGATTCACATTTTTGCAGGAGATGAAAAACCGTGGTGTGAAAACGCCAACCGTGGTGTTGAGTAATCTCGGTCAGGAAGAGGATAAAGCCCGTGCACAATCGCTCGGTGCCGTTGGGTACTACGTCAAATCCAACACGCCGATTATGGAGATCATTAAGCAAGTTCAATCACTTCTCTAAATGCCCATTTCTGATGTCGATCTCGGCGCGATTCTCGTCAAGCAAAACTACCTCTCTGAAGAGGAGTTGAAGCGCATTGAAGCGCTGGCGAAGGAGCGGAACCTTCCCCTTCTCACGCTGCTCTTCGAACAGGGGCTCCTCACACAGAATCTTTACGAAGAGGCGATTGCAGAGCACTACAAGTTGTCGTTCTACGATTTGCAGGCGCATTTTCCTTCGCCAGAAGTCATTGCAGAGTTACCCGAAGAGATTGCTGCGAAGTACCACATGGTCGTTGCCGAGCATACGGGCGACAAAATCACGGTTGCCACATCGGACCCGGGACAGGAAGGTCTCGAAGAGATCATCCGCTTGAACTTCGGCCAAAAAGAGGCAGTGGCTCTACCCGAAACGGACGCAGCCAAGACAGATGCAGCTGCAAAACCACAGCAGAAGAAAGTGGTACAGCGCCTGCTGACGTTGGGCAGGAAGGAAGAGAAGGCACAGGCACTACAGCGCTTTGCCGGCACCGTGACATTCGTCTACACCCCGCAGTCCGGAATTGATGCAGCGTGTCAGCATTACCGCAAGCCGCTCTCGACGCGGTTTCAATCCATCATTTCAAGCGAGCAGAAAGTTGCGCCAGAAATCCTGGAAGAAATTCTCAATGATGCCATCGAACTACGCGCATCAGATATTCACTTTGAGCCACAAGAGAAAATCGTCGTCGTGCGGTTTCGTATCGATGGCGTTATGCATGAGGCGGGGCGAATTCCCAAGGAGCACTACGAGGGCGTGGTGAACCGCATCAAGATTCAGGCGAACATGCGCATCGATGAGCACTACGCCGCACAAGACGGCGCCATTCGCTATGCCTCGCCACATGGAACGATGGATATTCGTGTTTCGATCGTGCCGGTAGTGGAAGGTGAGAAGGTGGTGACGCGCCTGCTTTCGGCATACGTGCGTTCCATTACACTGCTTGATCTTGGATTCTCACAGAAGAATCAAGAGATCCTCACAGTAGCAGCACATAAGCCGTTTGGCATGATGCTCACGACGGGTCCGACAGGATCAGGAAAATCCACGACCCTCACAGCACTCCTCAAAATGCGCAACACACCTGACGTGAACATTTCTACTATTGAAGATCCGGTGGAGTACAAGATTCCCGGCGTGAATCACATTCAGGTGAATCCAAAAACCAACCTCACATTTGCTTCGGGACTTCGTGCACTTGTGCGCCAGGATCCGGACATTATCCTCGTCGGAGAAATTCGTGACGGCGAGACGGCGAATATTTCCGTTAATGCCGCTCTCACGGGTCACCTCGTTTTCTCCACTCTGCATAGTAACGATGCTGCCACAGCCATTCCTCGTCTGCTCGATATGGGAGTCGAGCCGTTTCTCCTTGCTTCGACACTCGAGGTCATCATTGGTCAGCGATTGGTGCGGCGCGTGTGTCCCCGCTGCCGGCACAGCGTAAGTATCTCTGCCGAGGAGGCGAAAAAACTTTTTCCGGGAGCAGAGAACATGATCCCGGCCTCTCAGCCGCTTACGCTCTACCGTGGTAAGGGCTGCGAAGCCTGCGGGAATACCGGTTTTCGAGGGCGCATCGGCATTTACGAATTGCTGGAGATCACGCCGGCCATTGAAGAGCTTGTTCTGCGCAGGGCCTCAAGTTCGGAGCTCAATAAAACTGCCGTGAAGGAGGGGATGCGGCTCATGTTCGAAGACGGATTCGACAAGGTCCTCGCGGGAGTCACCACCATCGAAGAACTCCTGCGTGTCGCTGCACCGCCTGCAATTATTCTCCATCCTACTCATGACGGAGACGACAGTTGAGCCAACGGCCCCCAAAGAGCCAACGCCTACTTCTCAAGAACCTCTTAAAGAACAAGCGACCACGCCAGAGCAGGCTGCTGCCATAGCTCCCTCTAAACCTGTTCCATCACGGTTTGCTGCACAGAAAAAAGAGCTGCAAAAATTCTTCGCCTCGCTGAATCACTTGGGCATGGGCAAACAACGAATGATATTCATTCAGAGCATGGCGATGATGCTTACTGCAGGTCTTTCGCTTATAGATTCCCTTCAAACGCAACTCCTCGAGGCAAAGTCGAAGGCGGTGCGCAAGTTCGTTCAGGGAATCATCACTGCCGTTGAGGCTGGATCACCTCTCTGGAGGGCGATGGATGATCAGTCGCTCTTTTCACCTTACGAAATCGCTTTAGTGCATATTGGCGAAGAGGGCGGCAACTTGGCACGGAACATGCAGTACCTCTCAGAGCAGCAAGAGAAAGACCGGGCTCTGCGGCAAAAAGTGAAGATGGCGATGATCTACCCGTCGATTGTGATTGTTCTCGTCTTCATTCTCATCATGGGTTTAGGGCTTTTCGTGTTGCCGAATCTTGTACAAGTGCTCTATTCCCTTCGGGTGGAGTTGCCACTTGCTACCCGCGCGGTTATAGCGATGTCACAGTTCTTTGAAAAGCACGGAGCGCTGATGACGCCGCTTCTCATTCTTGCTCTCATCTTCGTACTTCTTCTCGGTAAGTACACGCGGTTCCGCGTGGCGTCTCAGTGGCTGACGTTTCATACGCCCGGGATCGGCAGCCTGGCACGCGAGGCGACAATTGCACAATTCGGCGTGATCCTTGGGGGGCTTCTGCATGCGGGCGTGCCTCTCACTGATGCGCTTGCATCACTTGCGGAAGTCACCAGCACCGTCTCGTACAAAAATTTCTACACCAAACTCCTCGAGCACATAAACGCGGGAGATTCCTTCAGTAAGAGTTTTACCCTCCTCCCCGAGAGCTCGCGCCTGCTTCCTATTTCCGTACAGCAGCTCATCGTTACCGGTGAGCGATCGGGAGGATTGGCAGATGTGCTCATGAAAATCGCCGAGATGTACGACAAGAAAGCTTCTGAGACGGCAGAGAAGCTTCCGGTGATCCTGGAGCCGCTTTTGCTCATCATCATTGCCGGTATCGTCGCCGGCATCGCATTTGCTATCATAGTACCTATCTACAAAGTCGTCGGGAACATCGGTCGATAGGCCGGTTCCCTTTCTTTCCCCCCACAGGTATGGCGCATAAAGGATACACCGCGGTCGAAATGCTTCTCACACTCGGCATTATCGCGGTTACAGCAGGTGCGAGCGTTCCTCTCTACCGGACGTACCAGCTTCGCAGTGATCTGGACATAGCAGTGGAGCAGGCCAAGCACGCACTCGAGCGCGCTCAAGTTCTGGCCCGCGCCGGACAGAACGATTCTATGTGGGGGTTCGCCACCGTTCAGGGTATTCTCTTTCAAGGAGAGGCCTTCGCCATTCGCGAGCCTGCCTCTGATGAGCTTTACGTCATTCCCGCGACTGTTCGCGTCTCGGGCCTGTTGGAAGTGGTGTTCCAGCGCGTGACGGGTGAGCCGCTGATGAGTGGAGACATTATCTACGAAGCGGGAAACGGTGAGCAGCGCATTATCACCATCGCCCCCGAAGGACCAATCACATTCAGCCCCCTCTTGCCGCCTACATCATCTTCGAGTGCGGGTACGAGTGAAGGAGCGTCGAGTTCCCTGCCGGGCTCAGCAGCCAGTAGCTCAGAGCAGAGTACGGGGAGTACAGGGAGCACGGGGAGTACAGGATCATCCACAAGTTCCACCGGAGACCAGAGCGGTTCTTCAAGTGAAGGAGGGGTAGGAGGAGATGACAGCTCTAGCAGTGAAGCCACCTGCGAAGATGCGTTCACACTTCTGCCAGATGGCACGGTGGAAACAACGGGCACTGTCGATGCCACAATTACGGTGCTCGGCTCACAAGTGGGTGAGGGTGCCGGTGGCGGAGCGTCGAAAGTGATCATTTCGGTAAGTACCGACGAAGGAGATACGTGGGTGCCGCTCTTCAATGGCAAGGCAGTGAAAGGAGGTGAAGAGGAAGTAATTCAGAATCTCCCCTCTGGGACGAAGCTTCTCGTTCAGGTGAACGGTCGACACTCCTGGCTCTTCAACCGAACATTCCGTTCCAATAATTCTGCGGGGCACATGCTCGTTCTGCGTAATGGTCACCTATTGCCCACGACGCTCTACGATGCCTTTGGCAATCCAACCAGTCTCGCACCATTCCTGCGTGCGATCATCGAAAGCGGACGCGTGAAGATTCATCCGCACGCAGTCATTTTCCTTACAGAGCTTGATGCGCTCTGGAAGGGTTCATCAAAATTCCAGGATGCCGCCATCCAGGTTGCCTTTTCGGTGAAACCGGGCAGCTGCGCTCAGTCGACGGATCCCAAAGTGAAGCTCATCTTCAATCGCATCGAAAATCAAGGAGCCGGCAACATGAAGCCACGTGCCTACGTTGGTCCACAGGGCATTCTGTTTGCCGAGGACCAGTGGATTCCCCTCTCGGTGGCTGGCGTAACCATGGTCGACAACAACCTCGTCGAAAATGTTCCGGGCATGGCAATCGAACGCCGAAGCGGTGTACTACGCGTGCTTCTGCACGGATCGCATATCATTCCTTCGGGTAAAGAGATCGTGGATGCACGTGTGATTTTCGATCGTGCACAGATTTCATCGATCGAGGCTGACATTGGCCAGAATGCTCCTGAAAATCTGACAGATGGCATCGTGAATGATGGTCCGGATGGTGATGAAGTCGCTCTTGCGGCAGATCAGCGTTCGGTGCTCTACCAGACGCGTGTGACGGTTGCCGATGATGCAATTCTCATTCACTGGAATGTCTCGAGCGCCACCTCCAGTACATCTTCTGTTGCAAGTTCGGTCGCCTCAAGCGTGGCTTCTTCTGTTTCCTCATCCGAGACAGGGGAAGACGATCAAGACAGCAGCCAGAACAGCGTGCCAGCTGATCCCTGCGCCGCCACATACACACTCGATGACAGCGGACGTATCGTCTTGGGGGAACAGGCGGATGTCGCCTTCACCGTCCTCGGATCGTATGCCACGTATGGCGCAAATGGTCCGATGGTGCACGTGCGTTTGAATACCAGCTTTGACGGCGGAAGCACGTGGCGCGGCCTCTTCAATTTCCGCGACATCCTTGCGGGCGACACGCAGACGTTCCGCGATGTGCCCTCCGGCTCGGTCATTTCGCTTTCTGTAGAGGGCCGGTACTCCTGGCTCTTCAAGCGTGTTGCCAATGTGTCCGATCACGCGGATCGTGTGAAGTTCCTGCGCCCTGGATCGGTTCTTCCGGGCATTGGATTGCTCGCAACACCGGCGCGCCTGCGGCCGTTCCTGCGTGACAGGATTTCTAATGGGTATATTCAACTGAGTGCCAGACAGCTGTTGGCACTCGTCGAACTGCAGGATCTCGACGACACAGCGGATTTCCAAGATGCCGTGGTGGTGATTTCACTCAGCAAACCGGCGAGCAGTGGTGTCTGTGGCGATGACAGTGCGAGCAGTCAGTCAAGCTCACTCACCAGCACCAGCTCTGCTTCGTCCTCAGTATCTTCTCAAATTCAGGGGATCAAGATGACAATTTGTCACTATCCTTCATCTGATCGTATGCACCCCATAACCATTGAAATCGCCGAATCTGCATGGCCTGCGCACAGTGCCATGGGTGCTCGTCTGGGAGCGTGCGAATCTGATGACGACGGTGATGGCATAGTGAATTCCCAGGATTTCTGTCCTGGCACCTACCTGCCGGAATCCGTTCCGACAGAGTTTATGCTTTTCAACCGCTACGCTCTCACAAGCACCACGGGTATCTTCCGCGAGGGTCCGCGAAAGCGCGTGAGCTCTTTCTCACTCACCGATACGCGCGGATGCAGTTGTGAGCAGTTGATAGACGTTGCAGAAGGTGTGCGCGAATACTACTTCACGAGTGAGCCACTCCTCCTGCGTGAACTGAAGAGTCTCTTTCCCTTCTACACGAACGGTGCACGACAATTTGGCTGTGGAACAGCCATTCTAAGAATGTCGCGACCGTAGGGGACTTCATAATCCGATACACGGTATGCAGGGAGGCAAGTCCTCCCTGTATACTGCGTATCTGTTCCCCTCTTCCTCCGTCCTCGATCGGGCTCGCTCCTCCTTGAAGCTCTACTAGGAGTTGCAATATTCGCAATGCTTGCCGGCGCTGTTACGTCAGTGCTCTTTGTAGGACAAGAGGGAACACTGCTGAGCGGCGATCATGTGCGAGCGGTCTATTTGGCTTCTGAGGCACTTACGGCGGCCCGTAGCATGCGCGATGCCTCCTTCGACCAACTGGTTCCGGGTCAGCATGGCATCTGCATCGGGGCAACAGGGCTGTGGGAGCTCTGCGGACAGGAGAGTGTGACGGACGATGAATTTATCACCACGCTCACTATTCAAACTGTGGCAGAAGATCATGTACGCGTGACAGCAGAAACACGCTGGCGCGAGGGTAATTCACGATCGGGGTCCGTGCTCCTTCGAGAGGAACTCACGGACTGGCGAGCGATAAAACCAATTGGCGATTGGGCGTCGGTCTTTCTTGAGGGTTCTTCGGTCATCGAGGGACAACCACTCTTCTCGGGCATAGCCCTCAAAGACGGTGTTGCTTTTGTTACCAGTGCGTATGGTGAAGGCGGCAAAGGGCTTCACGTTTACGACTACAGTATCGATGGTGACCCCCTTCCTCTTGCGACAGGTTTTGATCTGGGCGTTGCGGGATACGCGACGATCGTGAACGGTGATGTGTTATTCGTTGCAACGGCGGATTCTTCTGCCGATATTCAGTTGTTCGACATCGCAGATCCATTTGCTCTTTCACAATCGAAATTACTTGCTTCGATCAATGTGCCTGGCGAGGGGCGGGTGCGTTCACTTGCGCTCTTTGGCAATACGCTCTTTGTCGGTGCAACCGAAGACGCGATAGAGCCGGAGTTCTTTGCCTATGACGTGCTTGATCCCGAATTACCACACCTCCTCGATTCGATCGATGATGAAACATCGTTCTTCGGCTTAAGTCTGCACGACGGCTTTGCCTACGTTTCGGGGTCAATGGATGCTCTGGAACTCAGGGTGATGGACGTGTTTGATCCCACAGAACTTTCGGTTGCTCTCGGAGAGGGCTTCAACCTCACCGATGTGCACGATGCTCTCTCGGTTGCTACGGTGAACGACGATCTTCTGCTCGGGCGCCGCAGCGGGGATGCGATTGAAGAACTCATTCTCTTCGACATCAGTACAGGAGCGATTCCATCATCACCACCCGGTCCGTGGTATCAAGAGATTGGGGGCAGCGTTCCCTCTCTTGTTGCAGAACCCGGAGGTCGTTATGCCTTCGTCGCAACCGACAACATTGCGGCGCAGTTGCAGGTGGCCGACCTTGCGGCGTTCCGCGACGGACAATTCCCCATTGTGACGAGTGCAACAACATTGACTGGTGGCGGACGCGCAGTGGCCTACGACGCGCAGCGTGACCGCGTGTTGCTCGCAACGGATCGTGGGGTTCTTCTTTACCGCCCCGGCCTATGATGTCTCTGCGTGCCCGTCCCGGCTACATCTTTCTACTGAGCATCATCATGATCGGAGCGATTGCTCTTGCCACCTTGAGCTCACTGCTGCTGATCGGCATCGGCTCACTGCAAATCGGCTTCACTGTTCGGCAATCGGAGCAGGCACGTTCACTGGCGCAAACCTGTGCAGAACGCGCACTCCGTGCACTGTGGGATGATACGGGCTATGTCGGGGTCGAGGCATTGAATTTCGATGAAGGTGAATGTGACATTCTGCGCATGGGAGGATCGGGAAACGAAAATCGTTCAGTATGTGCCGAGGGGCGTGTAGGAGCGACCGTACGCCGTTACGAAATTCTGCTGAGTCGGGTTCTTCCATCGGTTGAAGTGTCTGCCTGGCGTGAAGTGGATCAATTTTCTGCCTGTTCGTACGAATGAAGAAGTGTGTCATCCATGTGCGGCCCGGAACCACGCTCGTCGAGCTGCTACTCTTTCTTGCCTTCTTCGCTGTCGTCGGGGGAACGGTGATTTCCATTCTGTTCGCCACGAGTGATCAGCGTGCCCGACAGCAGACGATTGCATCTGTGGAACGCGTAGGCCTGCAGACATTGCAGGGACTGCGGTGGCGCATTGAACATGCGGAACGCATCATGGATCCCGCAAGCGGGTCAACAGGATCGATTCTGACGCTCCAGATGGTTTCGGAATACGAAGACCCTCTCGTTGTGGGAGTAGAGAGCGGCTCTCTCGTACTCGTCCTTCGAGAGACCAAGCAGGTACTCACGCCAGCTGGCATGACGATTTCAGGATTTACCGCACGCAATAGTTCGCCCGATGACGATCATCCCACATTGCTCCTCTCATTCGATCTGGCCGAAACGTATCCACTCCCCTCTACTGCGATTCCGCAGTATGCACGGCACTTTGAAATGGCGGTTCAGCTTCTTCCAAAAGATCAACCAACGGGAAATGCGTGCGGATGCCCTGCCCCTACATGTCAGGGGGAAACGTATGTCTGGAACGTGTGTTCGGGTGGTGATTGTGGGGTCGCATCCGTCGCCTTGCCGTGCTCACAATGAAAATTTTGAAACCTTTTCTGTTTCAGTCAATGGAATCGGAACCCCACAGGAAAAAACTTGTTACACTACACAAGAGCATTCTTTGTATGCTGTGCTCGTTCTCTTCCTATCTCTTCCCCAATTTTTCTCATGAAGATCCATTTCTCTCGTAGAGGGTTCACTCTCATTGAACTCCTTCTCGTCATCGGAATCATCGCGATTCTGGCTTCTATTGTCATCGTGGCGATCAACCCCACCAAGCAGATGGGCGACGCGCGCAATGCACAACGCCGCAGTGACGTGAATACTATTCTCAATGCTGTCTATCAGTACGCCATCGATAACAACGGCACCATGCCGGGCTGCCTGGCATCTGGCACGGGTGGCAACATCTGTGTGAAGGCTTCTTCCTGCACCGGTGTCACAAATGGCTGTGACCTGGATTCTCTCACGACGTCGTACATCGTCGATCTGCCGACAGATCCCTCGGGTGCGACGGGCAACGACACGAATTACGATGTGGCCATTACGAGTGGTCGCGTCACCGTGTCGGCACCAGTGGCCGAACAGAGCCAAACCATCACCGTCACGCGCTAAAGAGAAAAAGAGCACTATTCCATTACCCCGTACTTCTGAATCCGGAGTGCGGGGTTTTGGTGATGTGCGCAGGATTTAGGGGTAAATCGGATAATGGTAAGAAGTTAATAAATATGGTATAATCATCTGTAAGACATACTCCCATGATCAAGTCCCCCCATACGTCCATTCGGCCGCAGAGTCCACGCGTACGTGGTTCCATCTTCTGGCGCACGGTGCGTCAGTTTGCCTTGCTGGCGACGTTCTCGGTTGTGCTGTTTTCGGGTGCTGCTGCTTTGGCAGCGCGCCCTCTCCCCCCACTCCTCGTCTCGCTTTTCATGCTGCTCGGCGTGTTGGTGTTTATCCTTGCCGTGGCACTGGCGTACTTTCTTGCCAAAGGATTAACAGGCCCCATTGTTTCTCTGTACCGCAGAGTCGCACGGCTCGGGCCGGATCACTGGGAGTATCAGGCAGCGGAGAAAGTAACCGATGAAGTCGGAATGCTCGACTCTGCTATTGCAGACATGGCGCACCGTCTCGAACGCGGGTACGAGTACCTTCAGAGTGAGGTCGAGAAGCGTACAAGCGAACTCAAGGAGCAATACCTCAAAGACCGTACCATCCTCACCTCCATTCACCACGGGGTCGTTGTCACGGATCAGCAGGGCCTGATTGTTGACGTCAATCCGATGGGTGTGAACATCATGGGCAAGGAGCGATCGGAAGAGGTTCTTGGACGCCCTGCAACGGAGTTGCTCCCGCTCTCGAGCCATCACCATTCCATTGCCGCCGATCAACATCCCATTGCCCTCTGCTTACAGTCTCACGCAGAGGTCCGACCTCAGCCGCAGCAGCAAGTGAGCATTGAGCGCTGCGATCGTACGAGAGTGCCCGTGATGTTTATAGTGAGTCCACTACTGTCTGACAAACAGCTTCTCGGCACAGTGGCGGTGTTCCATGATGTGACAGAGGAGCGCAAGCTCGATTATATGAAATCAGAATTCATTTCACTGGCATCACACCAGTTGCGAACCCCCCTCTCCACTATTTCGTGGTACTTGGAACTGCTGCAGACAGATAGCCAAGAAAAACTCTCACCAACGCAAGAATCGTACGTCACAGAGATGTGTACTGCGAGTCAGCGCATGGTGAGCCTGATTGATGCCCTGCTCCATGTTTCGAAACTGGAGGGCGGCGGTGTTGCTGCCCCAGTTGTGCAAGAAGTTGATCTCGTTGCGCTTGTACAAGATGCATCGGAAGACGAACGGTCTTTCGCGAAAGAACGCAAGATCAGCCTGGAACTGCGCGCGCCCGATCATCTGTTGATCGCAACGGATCCGACATTCGTGCAGATCATCCTGCATAATATTCTCAGCAATGCCGTGAAGTACTCGAAATCCGGCGGGAGTATTGATGTTTCACTCAAACAGTCTGACAAGATAGTCTCGATTACCGTTCAGGATACGGGGCTCGGAATTCCTCAAGCGGAACAGCGCTATCTCTTCACGCGTCTTTTTCGCGCATCCAACGCCACGAAAGTTGATACGACGGGCAGCGGTCTTGGGCTCTATATCTCGCGCATGCTGACTGAGCAACTCAAAGGGAAAATCTCCTTCCTCAGTACCGAAGGCAAAGGAACATCCTTTACCTTAGAGCTCCCTCTCAATACATGGAAGAAGCCCGATGGTACTGCCACCAAGGCTTCCTCATGAGTGTACCTGCCCTTCTGTACGCCGGGTTCTGTCTTCCCGCGTAGGCGGGATGGATGATCATCTCTCTGGGGTCCCGGTTGCCCGAAGACCTCAACCCCACGCCGCGAGGGCGCGGGGCACTGTGCGGAGGGGTGATCGGCGCGGCGGAACCACCGCGGATTTCCGACGACCCAAATCCTCCTTGCACCACCTAGAGTTTGCCAACCCCGCATCAAGTGCGGGGCCTCGGTACTCCGAGGCGTTTCACTCCCCTTTCGGGGCTCGTCTCTGTGGTACTGGTCCGTATCCGCCTTTACCGGATATATGACGGATAGGTGGGCGTTACCCACTAGGTGTTCCACAACAACTTATCCAAGGCGGCTTGCCCTGAGCGAAGTCGAAGGGTGCCCGGACGTTCCTCCCCGTACCGCAAGGGTAGGGGCGATCATCGAAAGAGCAGGAAGCTCTATTTTCAGCCTTCATGGTCTTGTGGGCAAGGGTTTCAGTCCGACTTTTTTAACAATGAGGCTGAGTTGGCTGAAATGGGTGTCCCTCGGCTCATTCGTTCTACTTATTCGCTCGGGACACTCTGCCTCTCATTTTTGATAGGCGGTCGCAACACTGAAGGTGCGGAGACCACCCATTCGGGCCTGAAGGCCCTCATGGCCTGAACGGCGAGCGAGGCACAAAGGGTCGAGTCGAATGGAGCCGCTTCGGGGATTTGAACCCCGGACCTACTCATTACAAGTGAGTTGCTCTACCACTGAGCTAAAGCGGCACATGTATTGGGATGGTAGAAAGATCAAAGTATCAATCCGAGCAAAGCTATTTTATGACGCTGCAGCAGGCTGCAGCTAGGCACTGAGCCAAAGCGGCTGGCTGACTTAGTATAGGGAAATATAGACAATGTGGCATTCCCTCTCAATGAGGCGAATGCTGAGCATAGTACTGCTCGGCTGCACTTGTCATGCGGCCCCTCGTGTTTGTTACCTGTTCCACGGCATCGCAGGCATCGAGGACGGTTTGCACATTGGACCAGAAACCCAGCAGCGCGACGCGAATTTCGGACGCGGGATCGCGTTTTCCCTCCGCGACTTCCATGCCATCAATGGGGCGCCCCCGCACGGACTGTACTTCGAGTAATTTCTTCCGCAGGACCTGCGCACTAATGTTTTGTGGTGTAGTGAGAACGCTCACAACAGCGGCACGCTTTGACGGCTCTACCGGATTGGAAAAACCGAGAGCTTCGAATCCCGCCTCGAGCGCACGCTGGTTTTTGGCGTGCGCTGCAAAGAGGTTGGGCAAATTCCCATTGGCTCGCTCGATGGTAAGTTCCATGGCTTTCCTCAGCCCGTAGAGGCTCTGCACGGCGGGGGTCGCGTGATAAGCGCCTGTATTCCAGTAACGCATATTCTCCGGCAGATCAAAGTACTTGCTGCCCGGCGGCTGCCCTCGCTTTCTCCGTTCCTCGATCCTTTCCATGGCGAACGGGGCCACGGTGAACGGAGCCGTACCTGGCGGCGCATTGACGCCCTTCTGCGAGCAGGCGGAAACGTATGCAGCGTTCCAGGCATCGGCGTTGACCGCTGTCCCGCCGAAGGCACAGACAGAATCAATGCAGAGCATGACGTCGAAGCGCGTAGCGATGGCGCCCAGAGTTACCAGATCCTCATCCGGAATCTGCGCCCCTGTTGCTGTTTCGATTTGCGCCATGTATGCCGCAGAGACTCCGCCGCGCCCGTACCGTGCCAGCGTTTCTTCAAAGACATTCGGGTCAACCGTCTCGCCGAATTTTGTCGGAATTTCAACGGGTTGCGCCCCTCGCCTCTGGATCATTTCGCCCAGTCGGCCACTGAAGAATCCGGAATTCACGAATACGGCCTTATCTCCCGGCTGTACGAAGTTCATGACGCCTGCTTCGTTGCCGCCGGTGCCTGATGCTGTCAAAACGCCAGTATCGGAGTTGGTGGTTCCGAAGAGGGTTCGTGCCAATTGTTGAATGCCTTTGCATTCCTGCAAGAAATCAGGGTGCGTGTGATTTTGGGACTGACGCGCCATCTCCCGCTGGACATCGGGGTGGATGCCGGTTGGCCCAGGCGTGAGTTGCAGTATTTCTGGTGTTGCCTCTGGGGGCATATGTAGAGAAGGTAGACAGGAAATGGAAAGACATCCTCGCCTAGTTTTTTGGGTGGATCAAGCCAAGAGAGCGACAAATATGCGTTCCGAGGCCGGCGCTTCGTAGTACACTTCAGTCCTAGTGAAACGCTCCGAACTCCTTCTTGGCTTACTGCGCCTGCCCGTCGATGCTTTCGCGGTCATCGCCGCACTCCTACTTGCCTACAGGCTGCGCGAAGCCCAAGTAGATCTGATCCCCGGCGTGCAGCTGCTGGATCCGGCGACCACGCTCCCGCCTCTCTCGCTCTACACAGACTCTTTCATTGTGCCGAGTGTTGTAGGTTTCCTCATGCTTGCAGCCCTCTTAGGGCTCTACGTCCTGCGTTCAACAATCAGTTCCTGGCGCGAAATGGGGAATGTTGCTATTGCTTCTCTCCTCTGGTTGATCGCGGTGGTGGCGTGGTTCTTCTTTGTTGAGAAACAACTCTTCTACTCTCGAATCCTTCTCTTTCACGCGGTGTTCTTTCTCGCATTTTTCAGCATGGCTGGACGCACAACACTCGTCTTGCTACAGCGCTCACTCCTGAGACTAGGGATTGGGGTGCGCACAGTGGTGTCGGTCGGTCGTCAGCCTATTACGCCTCTTGCGTGTCGCACTTTGGAGCACGATGTCCGCTATCACTATGTGGGACACTTGCAGGATCTGGCAGGGATCCGTCGCCTTGCCCATGTTCCAGTAATTGATCTCGTATTGCAGACGGATCCCAATCCTGAGAGTGAAGAGACTGTGGAACTCATCGATTTCTGCCGGAGCCGCCACATCGGTTACGGGTTCTTCCCTCCCGTGTTCTCGGATGTGCCACACCTGCTGCGCATCGAGCGGCTGGGGATGCTCCCCATGATGCGCTTTCAACCCACTCCGCTCGACGGATGGGGGCGCGTCGTGAAGCGGTTGGGCGATATTGTCCTCAGTTGCGCACTGATTCTCATTCTCCTTCCACTGTTCGTTCTGCTGGGGATAGGCGTGCTCATCGATAGTGGTTGGCCGGTCTTCTTCGTTTCGGGACGCGTGGGCGATTTTGGCAAACGGCGCATCCCCATGCTGAAATTCCGTTCCATGGTCTGCGATGCAGAAGCGCGTAAAGAGGAATTGCAACACTTAAGTCACCGGAGCGATGGCCCACTCTTCAAAGTTCACAAAGATCCGCGCGTGACATCATTCGGCCACTTTTTGCGTCGATGGTCTCTCGATGAACTGCCGCAGCTCTTCAATGTGCTTATGGGGCAGATGTCTCTGGTGGGGCCTCGGCCGCATTTACCATCCGAAGTGGATCGCTACACGTACGTGCACCGGCGGGTATTCGCTGTCCGCCCGGGCATGACGGGCCTCGCACAAGTGATGGGTCGTAGCTCCTTGCCATTCGAAGAAGAGGTGAAGTATGACCTGCAGTACGTCGAAGAGTGGTCACCACTCCTTGATCTCTGGATTCTGTGGCGAACAGCCTTTGTGGTGATCAAGAGACATGGGGCGGACTAGCAATGATTCGCCAGGAGATTAAAACAACTCCATTTGCGACTTGCCGTCTTTGTCTGCGGCTTTGGATTCCTGGGCAAATTGCTTTAAATACACCATGACGCGCTTGCCGTACGATTTGGTCTTGAGTCGGTCATCCGTAATCAGCACCTCGCCGTGGAACGTGCGGTGGCGACAGAAAGTACGTAGCAGGCGAAACAGTCGGTGCTCGAGTCGGGGCAGGAAGTAACCTTCAAAGGCATTGGGATAGTGCACTGCTCGTCGCGAGAGCACGGTGTGTGATGGGTGGTCGAATGGCAGCGAGGCAATTAGCAGGCGGTCGGCAATCTCCGGAGGTAGCTCTACGTCTTCGTAACCCCAGGGAGTGAGCAGCCACAGGGTAGGTGATGAGGCCGCTAAAAATTCCGCTGTCATTCGCTCGATTCCCCCGCTCAGGTTCTGACAGATGAGTGTCGTACCACGTTCTTCCAGTGTCGGCGCGTATTCCACATACTTCTCTTCGATAATGCGCCGGCTGCCTACGAGGACAATGGATTTTCCTGGCGGGGGCTCTCGCAAAATATCGTCGAGAGCTAGATCGGTACGGATGGTGAGTGGGAGCGAAAAGGGTGGAAAAGGAGTAGCGGCAGAAAGATCCGTTGCAGGAAGAATCTCACGAAGTGTATCTGCGGACATAGGGGGAACACT
>CAYOLJ010000010.1:0-21239 GCA_964404805.1 uncultured Candidatus Peribacteria bacterium | reverse complement strand
GATAACGACGGTGACGGAGCCAGAGATTTCCCGAATGATCCGGGATGCAGCAGCAATCAGGACAACGACGAAACCAATGCAGTCATCCCATGCAGTGGCAGGGATTACCTATGGGATGGAGTCGTCACTTCTTCACCTAATCCTGGAGAGGTTGGTACTCATTGGCGTCATGCCTTGCACGTGAACTCATATAACCCAACGACTGGAAGCTTCTCAGGAATAGGGTACTTCATGGCAGATCCCCGCGTCACTTGGACTATCGACGGCACGATCAATGGGTCAAGTATGACGTTTCACATGGTCTATGTAACCGGGACTGCAACCTATTCATTGCCCTACTCAGTAGACGGTTCCGGAACTATTAACGGGAACATATTAAATAATGCGACAATGCACTTGAGTTCGCTTTCTAGTAGTGGACAGATTGGTAACACATTGGTTGCACCTCCTGCATCGTGCCCCCAGTGTTTCGATGGCATCGACAACGATGGCGATACGAAAACAGATCATCCTGCTGATCCAGATTGCACCGGGCCAACGGACGACAGTGAAAGTCCTACCGTGGCATCGTGCCTCTCCGAAGGTGAAACGGTCATATGGCCGTGGCTGACATTTGCCACTGATCCACCCTGTTGTACCGGTAGTCCGATACCCGATTCCGGATGGATCGTGCCCGGAGAATGCGGCCCTATTTCAGCGAATACATTTGTCTGCACGCAGTGTGGAAACGGCACGTGCGGACCGGGAGAGAACGAGTGCAATTGCCCGGGCGATTGCCCCTCTGCGGCATGTCTTGTCGAAGGCGATACAGGGACTCTCTTTATGCCCGGCACATCGCCGTACCCACCATGCTGTGCCGGCCTGGAGTTCATTCCAAATTCTGCCATTTTGTTAGGTGATACATGCGCAACCATTCATGAGGAAACATTTATCTGTGCACAATGTGGCAATGGAGTGTGCGGTACGGGGGAGAACGAGTGCAATTGTGGTCAAGACTGTCCGCCGATAGTCTTTGGCAGTTCGTCTTCTGCAGCTTGTGTGTCTGAAGGGGAACTGCGGAGTACAGTTCCGAGCTCTACGTTTTGCTGTTCAGGCTTGCAGAGCATTATCAATGCCAGAAAAGTTGCTCCCAGTAATAACTGTGGCGTTACCCAGGGGAGCATGGTCTGTACGCAGTGTGGAAACGGGGTATGCGGAATAGGAGAGAATGAGTGCAATTGTCCGGATGATTGTCTGCAAGCCCAGTCATCTTCTTCTACGCAATCATTCGTTTGCGGCAATGGTACTGCTGAAACGGGCGAACAATGTGGAGAGCCTGGACTCAGCGTGTGTACGGCACAGCAAGTGTGCGTGAACTGCAGTTGCGTGGAGCAGTGTGAGAGTTGCACCATTACGTATGGCTCAAAAGTTTCGTTCCATGATTCGAAGGTTGCGCAGATCGCTTCGACGGGATTGAGCGAAAATGCCGCACTTCTCGCCTACGGAGAGACCGATACAGTATCGTTTGAACCCGGCAGCAATTACGCTGCACGCGGGAAGATTGTGGCTGCAGCAATCAACGGCAAGACGGTGACGTATGGGTCGCCGGTTCAATTCACATCATTCAGCGGGAAGGGAGGGATCGCCGTTGCCGGCCTCGATGCCACACACGGTGTACTGGTCTATCGCACCGTGATGGGGGAGTGTAGGGCATCTGTGGTGACCGTGAACGGTACCGCAGTGAATTTGGGGTCTGCCATCAGTTTCCCTGAGCCAATTCCCGGGAACAGACCGACGTGTAATGAAGCATCGGTTGTCGCGCTCTCTCCCACGAAAATCATTGTGACTGCGACAAGACATTCGTCTGCTGGCGCGGGAGGAACCCTGTACGCATATGCGGGAGCAGTGGATCTTGCGGCAAAAACCATCTCATTTGGATCCGCCGTCGAAGTGGGCTATACGGGATGGAACACAGGAACACTTTCGGAACTGGAGGATACACATGATCTCGTAGTGATTGACGGTCAGCGTTTCGCGGTGAGCATGGTGAGCGGCGCAGCCATTGCACAGCAACCCTGGTGGCATTTCTTTGCACGATTGGTTGCCTATGTGCCCGGGCAGCCTCTCAACGCCGGGAGTGTGAGGATTGGGCGTGCCAATGGCACGAAAATTACGCTGGGAGATTTTACCAAGGTGAGCGATAACACGCACTCGCGTCTGGATTTGGCCTTCAATGGTAGCTCGCTGATTGCGGGGCCCACGATCAATTCAGGCAACAAAATGGGCATGAGGCGTGCCGGTGTATCGAATCTCTCGCTCGGTTCGTTGCAGGAGGTGACGCTGGGTGTGTCGAGTATATCTTCCATCCTCAATGCCGCCGTGCAGACGCTGGGCGATGCCTCATTTATTGCAGCTACCTCCGTCAATGGTGCCCAACCGCGCCTGTGGAGGATTCTCAATTCTTCTATTGTGCAGGAATTGCCCGCCACCTTCCTCTCTACTGCCGATAAAGATAATTTTGAAATCAGTAAGTTCACCCCCATCGGGGCGAACAAGATTTTCATTACGTATGTCGGTGGCAGAAGCGGAGGAGGTGTGATGCTAAGCGCGGATGGCGCGAAGGGGCTCATTGGCGAATTCGACTGCAACTGCAATCAGACTCCTGTGTGCAGCAACGGTATTGCTGAATCAGGTGAAGTGTGCGGCGAACCGGGGCTGCCCGTGTGTTCCGGCGGGCAAACCTGCCAGTCCTGTCAGTGTGCTACTCAACCTGCTTCATCGTCATCGTCTGCTGCGACTATCAGTTCATCTGCCAGCTCACAACAGTGGACGGAGTGCCAGAGTGGTTCGTACTGCACCGCTAGGTTACTGGCGAATCAGTGTACCCATCTCGATGTGAATTGCGGGCCGGGCACGCAAGTACAGTGCGATACCTCGTGCGGCAATGCTTCCTGCGCCGGAGAGTGCTGCAAGTGTGAGGCGATTGTTTGCGGAAACGGGAAGTTCCAGACAGGAAAACAGTGCGACACGCCGGGAATGATCAGGACAATGGCGGCTGGTCCGGCACCGAGTAACGTTGTGCACGGGGATTTCAACGGCGATGGAAGAGAGGATTTCGCATCGCTGAATCGTGGTACGAACAACGTCAACTCCATCTCGGTATTCCTTAATAAGGGTGATGGCAGTTTCTATCCGAAGGTGGATTACGCGCTCGATGCACAGCAGGCGCTGGCGCTGGAGGCAGTAGATGCCAATGGTGATGCCAAGAGTGACCTCATTGTCATAATTGGTGGACACCTACGGATACTGCGCGGCAATGGCAACGGAACATTCCAGCCTGCGGCTACCCTCCTGCCGGGAGACCTGTACCTAGGTACCCCAGACATCGTTGTGCGAGATTTCAATGAGGATGGACGGCCCGATGTCTTAGCGAGCACGTATGTCAATTTGGAGGCAGCCAAGCTGCGGCTCTTTGCGGGCCAGGCAGGAGGTGCGCTCGCCGCTCCTGTCGATATCTCAGCATTCCCACACCCTAGGAACATGATTGCCGCAGCCGATTTTGATGCTGACGGGCATGTGGATGTCGCGTTCCTACCCAATCGCAGTTCCAATGATCCCCCTGGATCCACCTTCAGCGATGCCATTGAAGTTCTGTACGGCAACGGCGCAGGCGGATTCACATCTGTGCCAATCCCACCGGCAAGTTGGGCGATTGCGAATACGAGCTTGTTGGCTCGCGACTTCAACGCAGACGGGCGACCTGATCTCGTACAATTTGGCAATGGCTCTATTGGAACAGTGTGGCTCAGCAACGGAGACCGATCATTCCAAGAGAGAACCTCTGAAGGAGGTGCGATCGAATCTGCAGTGAGTTTCTTTGATGTGGATGGTGATGGCAAAAGCGATGCGGTCACCTACGCGTACTCTACAGGTGTTGCCAACACCATGGAGGCTCACCGGGGTAGAGGTGATGGAACATTCTCGAACGCCGTAGCTCTCTCAATATCGCTGCCAAGTGTTGGCACATTCTGCATAGCGGGCGGCATCATCGATGCAGATTTCAACGGTGATGGTAAACAAGACATGGCCTTTGCCCATGGCAATGCCTGCAACACTGCCGACACAAATACCGATGCCCTTTCTGTTTTTATCAGCCCGTGTGCGCCGGGACAGACGTGCGCGAGCTGCCAGTGCGTCGCAGGTGACGGTTCATCTGTTTCCTCTCAATCTTCGTCATCTGTTACATCTTCCTTTTCTCTCTCTTCGCAGAGCAGCTTAGGAGGTATCTGGACGAATTGTTCGCCGGGGTGGAGCTGTTCCACAATACGCGATGCTGAATCTGGATGTCTGACCCCAGCTCCCAATCAGCCTCCCCCTCCGTGTTTCATGGAGGCAGGCCTGTCTTGCGGAGACGCCAGCTGTACCGGAACGTGCATGCGCACAGTGTGCTCCGGATCCTCTGCAAGCAGCAGTACCTCTGGTGGGGCTGGAACATGCCCCAATGGCGTACTCGATGCCGGTGAGACGTGCGAGATTGGTGTGTGCTGCCCCACAGGACAAATCTGCGATCGGTCGTGTCACTGCGTTTCTGTTCAGACCTCTTCCAACTCCGCTGCATCATCAATTGGCATAGCCATCTCTTCTTTGTCTGCTTCCAGCGCACCTGCTCTGTGCGGGAATGGTTACCTGGAGGACGCAGAAGAGTGTGAGATGAACATCCCCTGTGCAGATGGCACATCGTGCAACAATTGTCTGTGTGGTTCGGTTGGATTCTGCGGAGATGACATTGTGAACCCTCTGCGAGGGGAAGAGTGCGAGCAGAATGCAGACTGCCCCGGCGGATTCGTGTGTTCCCTTCAGTGTCTGTGTGTGTATACGCAAGCGGTGTGTGGCGACGGCGCTCTGGAGGGTCAGGAGCAGTGTGAGAGCGGACACGCCTGCCCGTATGCCGGACAGATATGCAATAACTGTCTCTGCTCCGAGGCTCCACGTTGCGGAAATCATCAACTGGAATACCTGGAGGAATGTGAAATTGGCAATCCCTGTCCTACGGGTCAGAGTTGTGTGAACTGCATTTGCCGCTCGCCGGGCGTCTGTGGCAATGGCACCCTCGAGACCAACGAGCAGTGTGAAAACGATGCGCAGTGCATTACCGGTCAAACGTGCGATACGAACACATGCCGGTGTCAGGGGAATGTCTATAACTACTGTGGGGATGCCGAGCTCAAAGGGAGCGAAGAATGCGAAGTCAATGCACCCTGTTCGGATCCCTCAAAGAACTGCGATTTGAATAGTTGCCGGTGCGTCAAACAGCCGGTGGTTCAGGATTGCGGAGACGCGGTCGTGGATCCGGGGGAGGATTGCGATATTGGCATCGCCTGTCCTGCCGGTACGTACTGTGCATTCCCCAGTTGTCACTGTACCGGCACATTACCAAGTTGTGGAAACGGTAAATTAGAGGGAGCAGAACGGTGTGAAATTGGCGCTTCGTGTGCACAGTCAGGAGAAGTGTGCGACATGACCACGTGCCAGTGCGCGCCTCCTGACCTCTCTGGAAGTTGCGGCAATGGAGAGATGACGACAGGCGAAGAATGCGAAGTGGGTGTTCCATGTCCATTTGGATGGGCCTGCGATTTCCCACGTTGCGTCTGTCTCAATCAGCCCGTATGCGGCAACGGCGCGCTGGATCCGGGAGAACAGTGCGAAGTGAATTCGGCATGTGTAGGCGATAAACTCACGTGTGACTTCTCGCGATGTCGTTGCATTGGGCGCATCTATGAGTGCGGGAATGGCGTGCGTGATCCCGGAGAGGAGTGTGACGATAGCAACACACGTGGCGATGATGGATGTTCCAGTAAGTGTCAGCGTGAAACGATCTACTCGTACGTGGGGGGTGGCGCTCTCTGCGGGAATGGGATTGTGGAGAATGTGGAAGAGTGTGACGACGGCAACGTATTCTCTGATGATGGTTGCTCGGCGTTCTGTTATAGAGAGGAGAATCTCTTCTCGACTATTGTGCCGTCAGATTCCATTAATTTTACGTCTTCGGCTGGCATTGTCGGATCGCAGTATGGGGCTGCCGGTGGGCAGAATGCCTTTTCTACCTTAGGCGGCTCAGGAATGTTGGCACAGTGGGCCGGACAGTCGACTTCTTTGCGTCCTGGATCGCTATCCACTGTGACGATCACCTTCCCTCAAACATTTGGGCTACAGATCCCTTCAGCCTCGGTACCGGTTCCTGTGGTCGTTCCCTACAGCTACGGCATGCCAACACCACCAATCGCACGTACTGGTCCGGAAGCAGTGATTCTTGTCTCAACCGGAGCAGCTCTGGGATTGGTGTGGATTCGACGAAAGAAACGACTGTAAGAGAGGGGATTTTAGAAGAGCAGGAAGAGCAGGATCCCAATAGTGATGAGAGGTGTTTCAGGTTGAATCGGAGGAGCATTGGGCACGGGAATGCCATTGATCGAGTACAGCTGTAGATCACCCACCCACTCGGAAATTGTGTAGAACGCGTTGCGGTATTTACAGGTGGTTCTACAGCTGCCTGTGACCGTGCCACTGTTCAGTTCGCCATCATCGCAGGTTTCCTTCTCTCGGCCAGAAGGCGCATCATCGACGATGCCGTCTCCGCAGCGTGCGTAAGAGCAATCTATGCGGCAAGTGGCATTGGGTTCGTCACTATTCTGGTCACCCTCATCACACTGCTCACCGATTGTCGTTTGGGTGATGGTATTGCCGCATTCACCTGCAGAGCTGCTTTCTTGCGAAGACGAGAGATCACCCGAGGAGCTGTTTCCTGAGTCTGACAGGCCGCAGTTCGCATTAGTTGCCGGTGACTCGATACACCGCGAGTTCCCGAGGTATTTGCCTCCAATGACGTTGCTCTCACAGTCTTCACGCGGCACTTGGTTGAAACAGAGGCCGAATGTGTCTCCTTCGACACAACAGTTTCCGAGTACTGCCGAAGAAGAGCTGCTCTCACCCGCAGAGCTACTCGCCTCCTCACTGCTGCTTATACCTTCTGAACTACTCGCTTCGGCTGAGCTGCTCTCACCTGCGCTACTGGATAGCGTCTGCGTTCCGATGCTACTCGCCTCCTCTGAACTACTCGCTTCTTCACTACTACTCTCTCCCTCCGAACTACTCGCCTCGGCTGAGCTGGATTGAGGTTTCGCACAGAGACTTAGCGTGCAACTCTGGTTATTCTTCGGCTCACCACCGTCCTTGCGGCACTGCCCCGGTGGGAGCTCGAAACAGTCACTGTTGATACAGCAGGCCTTCTTTCCTTCCTCGCTACTACTCTCCGCTGCACTACTGTTCTCACCTACAGAACTGCTCTGTTCCTCAGAACTACTTGCTCCCTCAGAAGATACAGCACTGGAATCTCCTTTGCTGCCAGCAGAAGAGCTCGAACAATCTTTGCAGCACCAGTATTCGCCTGTGTAGGAGATTGTACAGGGATCAAGGCAGGGGCTCTTTGCCGAACCACCCTTTTCATTACAGGCCTTTTCCAGGCATTCCTTGCACGCGTCGAGCTCCGCACAGGTCTGGTTTTCCTTGCAGTCCGGACACTGATTATCAGGGTCTTTAAAGATGTCAGGTCCACACATCCACTGCGCCTTACGTCGGCAACAGCCCTTACAGTTTTTCGGGCAATTCACTTCGTTGGTGTTGCACATAGTTGCTTCGAGCTCGTCGCAATCATCTGTGTTGCAGCTAATGACAGAAATTACCGTATTTCCATTAACTTCCGTAAGATAGCGATCACTGCACTTCTTCACCGAAAGCGCAGTGCAGTCGGCAAGTCTTCTGCCATCGGAATTGCGACGCCAAACAACACAGCAGCCATCTTCGCTGGATTCAGACGAGCTTGCCTCTTCACTACTACTCTCACCCGCAGAACTACTCTGTTCCTCAGAGCTACTCGCTTCTTCACTACTACTTGCCTCTTCACTACTACTCGCCGTCTCCGAACTGGATCCGTTCGATGGCTGGCAGTCGTTGCAAGCGGTCACCACGTAGGGATTGCCGGGTTGGAGAGAGCAGGTGTCCTTATCCACCGTCTCGCAGGTAGAGCCATTCCGATAGCAGCAGAGTTCGAGATCGTCCGTCCGCTCACTACTGCTCTCTCTCTCAGAGCTACTCGCTTCTTCAGAACTACTCTCATCGCTGGAGCTCGATCCAGAAGACGTTTGGCAGTCGTTGCATGTTCCACCGGCGATGTAATCGCCGAAGAGCACAGCACACCAGAATGAGCTGATATGTAAGGAACACGTTCCTCCGAAGTAATTGCAGCACACACCCGTTTCTTCAGAGGAGGAACTCGAGGCATCGCTACTCTCTGCAGAAGATTCATGCTCCTCGGAAGAAGATTGTTCCTGTTCAGATGATGATGCCGCTTCTGACGAGGATGCCTCTGCAGAGCTAGACGCCTCTTCACTGCCAGCAGAAGAGCTCGAACAATCTTTGCAGCACCAGTATTCGCCTGTGTAGGAGATTGTACAGGGATCAAGGCAGGGGCTCTTTGCCGAACCACCCTTTTCATTACAGGCCTTTTCCAGGCATTCCTTGCACGCGTCGAGCTCCGCACAGGTCTGGTTTTCCTTGCAGTCCGGACACTGATTATCAGGGTCTTTAAAGATGTCAGGTCCACACATCCACTGCGCCTTACGTCGGCAACAGCCCTTACAGTTTTTCGGGCAATTCACTTCGTTGGTGTTGCACATAGTTGCTTCGAGCTCGTCGCAATCATCTGTGTTGCAGCTAATGACAGAAATTACCGTATTTCCATTAACTTCCGTAAGATAGCGATCACTGCACTTCTTCACCGAAAGCGCAGTGCAGTCGGCAAGTCTTCTGCCATCGGAATTGCGACGCCAAACAACACAGCAGCCATCTTCGCTGGATTCAGACGAGCTTGCCTCTTCACTACTACTCTCACCCGCAGAACTACTCTGTTCCTCAGAGCTACTCGCTTCTTCACTACTACTTGCCTCCTCAGAGCTAATCGCTTCAGCTGAGCTCGATTGAGGTTGCCGCCCGCAGATATTGGCGGAACACAGGTTGTTCGCTCCCATGGAAATGCCAAACCAGAATTCACAAGACTCCACATCGACATTATCGAAACAACTTCCATCGAGGAAACAGCACGAGACGTAATCGGGAGGAACGCATTCATTGCAGCTCGTCACGACCCACGGATCACCGTCGTAATCGAAACATGTATCCATGGTGACCGTTGAACACGTAAGGCCGTTGTCATAACAGCAGAGCTCGGTTTCTATGATTGAGCTTGATGAGCCTTCGGAACTCTCGCCACACCCGACCGCAGCACAGGTGGAACCTTCGTAGAAATAGCCACCTCCCGGCGAAGCCGTGCACGCATCTTCACGCATGCCGTTACCCAGACAGCTGAAATTCACGGCACTGCAGCAAGCTCCCAATGGGCTTTCGCTGGAACTGGAATCTCCTGCGCACTCAGAGCAATCACTCACTTCATATCCTTCGGCAGAAAAACAGAGATCACGAGGAAAAACTTCGCATTCGTAGATTGGTCCGATGACAGCCGATTGCAGAGGGGAGGATATCGGTCGGCAGCAGAGAATATCTTCTTCTTCGGAGCTCTCACTCGAACTCTCTCCGCATCCTGCTTGTGCGCAGGTTTGATCCTCATAGAAGTAACCTCCTTTCGGCGAAGAGAAGCAGGTATCCATTGTGGAGTTATTGCTGAGACAACTGAAGTCTGCAGCGCTGCAGCACGCGCCTCGTGGATCTGGCTCAGACACACAAGAGAAGCAATCTTCATTCGCATAAAATCCAGTGGATTCATACGTCGCACATTCCGATTCAAGCATCTGCCCCCAACAGAACGAATCATAGCAGCATGCACCCATCGGAGTGCTTGATGAAGAGTTGTCGCACACACCTATGTCTTCGCATGTCACAGCGCATTCCGGCGAGAAGGAACACTCGATCAGAGCGCCCTCACAGCAAAAGCCGTAATTTTCGGGGCAGGGTCCACGACTGGACGAAGATGAAGAGGGGCTGCTTTCATCTGGAATCATTGCAGAGAGAAAAGAAATGAGGAGGTTTCGCGATGGCTGTGCCTGAGTCATCACCGGGGGTTTCGGATCGCACTTCTTTCCTTCCTCGCCGCCACCTCCCCCACCTCCACCACCACTACTTCCACTGCCTCCGCCTCCGCCTCCACCACCTCCACACGAAATGATTTTCATGGTCGGCAGGCAGGGCTGACATGGTCCAGTCGGTTCCGACCAAGTGATTTCCATAACCAATCCCGGACACATACCAACGCGTGTATTCGCGGGGCAGACGACTGGAGGGCAGATGTCATCGGCCTGTGCAAGCAATTCCTTTTGCGCGTCGAAGCGGGGGAGCAGGAGCCCTGTTGGGGGAGACTGCACTTGCTCGGCAACAAGACTTGTTACCACGAGCGTGAGGAACGTTGCCAGAGCGAGTTCGGCGAAACGCAGACCGAGCATTTTCCCCACTATAGCAAATTTTATTGTGTAAATCGCTTCCCGCGCACGGGGCGATCTGGGGTAGCATGGCTTTATGCTCGAGCGCCTACAGAAAATTCTCTCCGCGAGGGGCATCGCTTCGCGTCGCAAAGCCGAGGAGTACATCACGCAGGGCTTGGTGAAGGTAAACGGCGTCAGAGCCTCGCTGGGGCAGAAAGCTGATCCTGAAGCCGACATCATCGAAGTGGACGGCAAAGTGCTGCAAGCCAGAAAAGAGATGCTCTACTACCTCATGAATAAGCCCACGGGGGTGGTGACCAGCAATATTGAGCGTCACGCACCCGGCACATCCACGCTCAAAGACCGAACGACCCGCGATCTTCTGCCAAAATCTTTGCAGGGCAACGTGTTTCCTATTGGTCGGCTGGATAAAGAGAGCGCAGGGTTGCTGCTCCTCAGTAATGACGGTGTGCTGGCGTACCGGCTCACGCATCCCAAGTTCGACCACGAGAAGGAGTACGCGGTGACGGTGGAACAACCGATCACGGAGGGCGCGCTCGACAAGATGCGCAGGGGAATGACCATCAAGGGCGAGAAGACGAAGCGAGCTCTGGTGCGCAAGGTCGGCACACACACGTTTACCATCGCCATCACCGAGGGCAAGAACCGCCAGATTCGTCGCATGTGCCAGAAGGTGGGAAACCCGGTAGTGGCACTCAAGCGCGTGCGAATCATGACGCTGTGCGATGCGCGTCTCCAACTTGGGCAAATTCGTCCTCTGACTGACGCAGAGAGGACTCAACTTTTAGCTTCAGTTGGGCTATAATAGAGCTGTCTATACGTCATACGTCATACGTGATACCTGATACGGAATATACCCCATGAAATTTATTCCCCACGGTGCGGCGCGCGAAGTCACCGGCAGTTGCCACGAAATTCACATCGAAACACCGGGAGGAGTACGTCGTATACTGCTCGATTGCGGGCTCTTTCAGGGCAGGCGCTCTGAGTCGGCACAGAAGAATGCCACGTTTGCATTCGATCCGAAGAAAGATATTGATGCACTCATTCTCTCTCATGCGCACATGGATCACGTGGGGCGTATTCCCGTGCTCTTCAAGCGCGGATATGTGGGGCCGGTGTTCTGTACGTACGCCACCAAGGATCTTGCCGAGGTGATGCTGCAGGATGGCGGATACATTCAAGAGAAAGACGAAGAGTACTTTCGCAAGCACATCAAAGATTCACAGCTGCCGACCGAAGGTCCGCTCTATACGCAGCAGGATGCCAAAGAGTGCATGGTGCTCTTTCGTGGTGAAAATATGAGTGAGTGGTTCAACGTCTGTGACGGTGTACGTGCACAGTTTGTAGAGGCCGGGCACATCGTGGGGGCCGTGATGGTGGTGCTCGAAGTCACGGAGAACGGCAGGACACATCGCATCGGATTCAGCGGAGATCTGGGACGCAACATGCTGCCCATCATTCGCGATCCCGCACCCATGCCTCCCGTCGAGACGCTCATCTGTGAGTCGACGTACGGCAATCGTTCGCACGAAGATATCGATACGGCGCGCCACCACTTGCGAGATGTGATCGTGCGTACCGCTCAACGCGGCGGCAAGGTGTTCATCCCCGCATTCTCGCTCGAGCGTGCGCAAGAGCTGCTCTACGACTTGCACCTGCTTTGGGACAAGAAAGAAATCCCCGCCCTGCCGGTGATCGTCGATTCGCCGCTCACGGCCAAGGTGACTGAGGTCTTTATGAAACATCCGGAGTGCTACGACAAAGACATGTACGAGAAGTTTCTGGCTAAGGCCAAGAATCCGTTTCAGTTCTCGCTCGTGCGCTTTACCAAGACACCCGAAGAGAGCAAGGCACTTAATGGAACGCCGGGACCAATGGTTATTCTCGCAGGGTCGGGTATGTGCGAGGCGGGGCGTATACGCCATCACCTCAAGAATGGCATCGAGGATGCGCGCAACGCCATGGTTGCCGTAGGGTACATGGCGATGAATACGCTCGGACGCCGACTCGTGGATCCCGCAGTGACGCAAGTGCGTATCTTTGACCGGATGCTCTCAAAAAAAGCGGAGATAACAAATATTGCCGCTTACTCCGGTCATGCCGATATGGCCGACCTCGATTCGTTTGTACTCAAGACCGATGACCTCAAGACGCTCATCCTCGTTCATGGGGAAATTGATCAGATGGAGCCCTTTGCAGAACGCCTGTTGAAGGCACGTCCCGAACTGGTCATCCACAAGCCTGAGCGGGAGGAAGAGATACAGATCGATTGAGTGTCATCTCATAGAATCAGTAGTTTGCAAGAAATGATCGACGGCCAGAAGGAGACAAAAAGAGACAACATGATAGAGTCGGCTGAGAAAATGCCCTTTCTCTCACGTTTCAGAAAACCGGCAATCATTGGAGGCGGTATCACGCTCATGATGGTGATCGGTCTGACTGCTCTGGGTGGACGGACAGCATTATGGAGAGGGCAGGCAATACCCAGTCATGTTCAGTGGTACAAAGGTGGCCGGCATCAGCAATATTCCATCAAGGAAACGGAGCTCATAGTAACGAATGAAGGGATTTTTACAGTTTGGAGGAGTAGGGGATTTTGCAATCAATGACAGGGTGTGGCTCTCAACAAATGGGCGTACGTGGGAAGTGCCGGCCAAACCGGCCCCGCCTCCATGGCGGTGATGGCCGCAGGAGCTGCTGCAGGCTTCGCGTTTATGCGGAGGAAGAAGATGCGACGGTGAGTTCCTATTCGTGATCAGGTGATCGTCGTGAAACCAAGGCTTTGTGAGATTTCTCAATGATCCTTGCGATGGCTTGGAATGTTTGTTGCTCGGTACCATCGGGCATTTGTGCGATGAACGCCCGCAAGTCTGCCAAACTGAAGCTTGGACCACAGCGATCCAAAGCCAGCGTTAATCCCTCTTGACCGACTGCGTCAGAAATCTCTTTTGTCAGGGAATAACCAGGTGCTTTGAGCATGGGACGCGATTCTACTCGTCGTTGCCGTTCGCGCATGTATTTAAAGCCCGATTTTGTTCGCCACTCCTTTCATTGCATCGAGCACGAGCCCGATGAAGTCAGGCAGAGGAATTTCTAAGAGCTCCTCACACTTCTTGATCTGCTCACGATTCACCTGCGCGGCGAAACTTTTTTCTTTGAATTTCTTCGTCACGCTCTTCACTTCAACGTCGGCGAGCTTCTTACTTGGCCGCACGAGCGCCACGGCAATGATGAGGCCCGTGAGTTCGTCGGCGCAGTAGAGACACTTGCGGAGCATCGATTCCAAAGGATGCTCGGCGCCGTACTTCTCGGCGTAGTGGGCGCGAATATCGGCGAGGAGCTCGGCTGGCGCTTTGATGGGAGTGAGTAATTCCTCCAGTGTCTTGCCGCAGTGTTCTTCCGCATCTTTTTCCAGCTTGTCCCAATCCAAATCGTGCAGCATGCCGGCAACCTTCCATGTTTCGGGATCGCCGCCGTACTTCTCGGCGAGTGCTTCCATCACCGCGCCCGTGGCGATGAGGTGCTCCTTCGTTTTATCGGCGTGCGCAGTGAGGAGGTTGTGCGCCTCGGGGAGCAGATGGCCGTAGGTGGCGTGCTGGAGGAGGGCGCCGTTGGTCAGACCCGATGGAAGCGCAGAAGGCTCATTCATGTGTGATCCGGCTTCATGAGCGGAAAGAGAATCACGTCGCGCAGGTTAGTCTGTTGTGTAAGCAGCGCCACGATGCGGTCCACGCCCATGCCCCAGCCCGAAGCTGGCGGGCAGCCGTACTCCAGTGCCTTCACAAAATCATCATCCTTGCGGTGCGCTTCGTGGTCTCCTTCATTAGAGGCTTTGACCTGCTCGTCAAAACGACCTGCCTGATCAACGGGATCTGTGAGCTCTGAGTAGGCGTTGACGATCTCCCATCCTCCGACGACGAGTTGGAAACGATCCGTCACCAGGGGATCATCATCACTTCGCCGCGCGAGAGGTGAGAGATCCAAGGGATGTCGCATAATGAAGGTCGGTTGGATGATTGAGGGCCTGCTTACCTTCTTATAGAGCTGATCAATCAGCGTACCCCGGCCGAGCTTGGCGACCGGTACTTCGAGCTCAATCTTATGTTTCTTCATAGCTGCGCGCAGCGCGTCGGCTGTCTGCTCCTGATCGATATCCACCTTGCAGGCATTGAAAATAGCGTCGCGCACCGTCACACGCGGCCAGGGTGGAGCGAAATCCACCTCGACGAGCTCTCCGTCGCGGTTGGGGATCTTCACCTTCGTAGAACCGGTCAGTTCCGGCACGAGTGTTGAGAGCATTTCCTCGGTGAATTCCATATTTTTCTGATAGTCCCAGTAGGCGGCGTAGTGTTCCACCATGGTGAAATCCTGCAGGTGACTTGGATCCAGGCCTTCATTACGGAAACATCGTGCCACTTCGAACACGCGGTCGAATCCACCCACGAGACATTCCTTCAAGTATGTCTCTGGCGCGATGCGCAAATAGACATCGAGATCGTAGGCGTTGTGGTGGGTAGCAAAGGGCTCGGCTAGTGCTCCTGATGCCGCGTTCACAAGGACGGGTGTTTCGACCTCGATGAACTCTTTGGACCAGTAGAACTCGCGAAGTTTCTTTAAAAAGAGACTGCGGAACAAAAAGCGCTCGGATGTCTCATGATTGCTCATGAGGTCCAAGTACCGCTGCCGCCACGATGTTTCTTGATCCTTCACACCTTGCCATTTCTCCGGTGGTTGCCGAAGTGACTTCGTGAGCATGGTCCACTCCTGCACCATCACCGTGGGTTCGCCCTTCTGGGTCGTGAACCGTTCACCCTTAATGCCGATGAAATCTCCGAGGTCGATCACATCGAGGGCTTTTTTGAATTCCTCTCCCATCGTGTCTTTCTTCATGGCGATCTGTAGCCTGCCTGTGTGGTCCTGCAGTGTAAGAAAGGCCATCTTGCCCATGGCGCGGCAGAGCATCACGCGGCCGGCAACAGCACATTCGGTGCCGTCCTTCAAATTTTTTGCTTCAAGGAGTGCATGCGTCCGGTCGAAGGAAGAGGCGTAAGGTTGGCCTCCTGCAGTGCGGATAGCATCGGCTTTCTTTTGGCGGAAGGAGTCCATGAACCCAGCTTACCCGTATTTGTGTCTGACTTGAAGGGTGCAGGTTTATCCAAGGGCCACATCCAATGTCATCATGATAGCGAAGCCGGTCAGAGCTGCGAGTGTGGCGATGTCGGTGTTATGCCCTGCCTGTGATTCAGGAATTACCTCTTCCACGACGACGAAAATCATCGCTCCTGCAGCGAAGGCGAGCGCAAAGGGCAGTATTGGACGCATGAGTAGAACGGCTGCAGCACCCAGTACTCCCGCTATAGGTTCCACAAGGGCTGAGCCCTGGCCAATGAAAAAGCTGCGCCATTGCGATAGACCATTATTGCGTAAAGGCAGAGAGACCGCGGCACCCTCAGGAAAATTCTGCAGGCCGATGCCGATGGCCAGCGCAATGGCACCGGGAAGCGTTGCACCCTCTATACTGGCTCCCACAGCTCCAAATGCTACCCCCACAGCGAGCCCTTCGGGAATATTGTGCAGTGTGATGGCCAATGTGAGGAGGACATTGCGATGCCATTGCGTCTGAATACCTTCTGCTTCTGTAATGGGCGCAAAGAGATGCAGATGGGGCAGCACGCGGTCAGTTCCAAAGAGCACCAGGCCTCCCAGAACAAATCCCACAAGCGGTGGTACCCAAGGCGAATAGCCCATTTCACCAGAGAGCGTGATTGCGGGTGCCAGAAGAGACCAGAAGCTTGCAGCAATCATGACGCCTGCCGCAAAACCAAGCGAAGCATCTAAGATGCGCCGGTCGATTCCTTTAACAAAAAACACGGTTGCGGCTCCCAGAGCAGTAACAGCCCAGGTAAAGAGTGTAGCGAATGCTGCCTGCCAGATGGGATGAAGCGCTGTAAATGTTGCGAGCATGTGCCTCCCATTGTATACGCATCCTTGGATGCGGTGACCAATGCGCATGGGCGCAGACACGCAAAATGATTATCAAAGTGTTTGACCCACGAAGGATTGCCCGTAGAATGCCCCAGCATTCCAAAGTCCATTCTTCGGGATGGACAAAAGAATTTGCGACGTTCCAGCTCACCTTCCACTTCGGAATAAGTGAGTCAGAAGAACCTCCCGCACCTATGCCCTCCGGTCTCATCGCACGCAAAGTCGGCATGTCTAGAGTTTTCCTCGAAAGTGGGGAAGCAGTGCCAGTGACGTATCTTCGGGTTCCGCCGAATATCGTCGTGCGTACGAAGACCAAAGAGAAAGACGGCTACGATGCGATTGTTTTGGGTATCGATCCCAAAAACTGGAGGTCACGCAAAGGGAAGGAGCATGTGCGCTATGCCATACAGAAGGAGTGGGCGGTGGAGTCGCTTGAAGGGTTCGATCCCGGTGCACAAGTAACAGTAGAGATGTTGCCGACCGAAAGCCAAGTCACGATTGTTGGTATCAGTAAAGGAAAGGGTTTTCAGGGCGTTATAAAGCGTCATGGGTTCTCGCGTGGTCCTATGTCTCACGGTTCCCATCACCACCGCGAACCGGGGTCGATTGGTAATCGAGAAGAGCCGGGGCGCGTAATCAAGGGTAAGCGTCTTCCCGGACGGATGGGGAGTGATCAACTCACACTCAAGCATCGCCCAGTAGTGGTCTGTGATACCAAGAGTGGCGTTTTTGCAGTCAAAGGGCCGATTCCGGGCCCCTCTGGTGCAGCTGTGTACGTCACCATTGAATCCGCTCCCCAGCAGAAATAATGACAATTGATGTCTACACTGCCACTGGCGAGAAGAAGGGAACAGCGGATCTGCCGTCTGCACTCTTCGAGGCGCCGATTCGTATTGGGCTCATGCACCAGGCGGTGATGCTGCAGCAGGGGAATCGTCGTGCATCAATCGCTCACGTCAAGACACGCGGCGAGATTCGTGGCTCGACACATAAACTCTTTCCGCAGAAGGGAACAGGGCGTGCACGTCGCGGTTCGGTGCGCAGCCCACTCCTTAGAGGAGGTGGTAAAGCCTTTGGGCCTCGCAATAAAGCGAATTTCAGTCGCAACATGCCGCACAGTATGCGCCGTGCTGCACTTCTCTCAAGCCTTTCCTTCCAGGCGAAGCGCGGAATAATTCTCGGGCTTGAGAACTACCCTGAGGCCATCAAGACGAAGCAGGCACTGGCACTCCTACAGAAGCTTCCTGTCGAACTCGGTCGACCGATTCTCGTGGTCCTGCCTGAAAAGCATCACGCTCTTGCACTCTCGGTACGTAACATTCCGCGTGTGAAGACGCTCCTTGTGAATTATCTCAATCCAGAGGATGTACTTGCCGCCCGTCACGTGGTCTTTCTCACGGAGGCGATCACGAAGGCTGAGCAGATCTTCACAGCGAAGAAACAGCGCGTCTCGCAGAAGGAGGAACCCGTCAGGGCTCCCGCGAAGGAGAAAGCAGAAAAGACTTCTACGAAGCCAAAAACAGCAAAGAAGGCTCCGGCGAAGAAAGCCACAAAATCTCCCAAAACTTCCTCCTGATGTCGTCTTACTCCCGCGTCATTCTCGGCCCCGTCGTCACAGAGAAGGCAGAACGCCTGAAAGCTGCCGCGAAACATACCTACACGCTCTGGGTTGCGAAATCCGCCACCAAGATCGATGTGAGGTCGGCGCTGGAGCATTTCTTCGATATTGAAGTAGCTTCGGTGCGCGTGATGCGCACTCGTAGCAAGGAACGCTCGTTCGGCTCTGCCGGACAGACGATGGTGAAGCGCGCGGCGATGAAGAAAGTTCTCGTCACGCTCAAGCCCAAGAGTAAGTCTCTCGATCTCGCTACCTTCAAACACGCCTAATCATGCCGATCCGCATCTGTTCACCAACGACTCCCGGACGACGTCAGATGACGATCGCGGACTTCTCTGATCTTACCAAGAAGCGTCCCGAGAAGAGGCTGACATCCGGTAAACAGGCGATTAACGGTCGCAACAACGTCGGACGCATCACGGTCCGGCATCGCGGCGGAGGCCACAAGCGTCTCTATCGCCATGTTGATTTTAAGCGCATCGACAAGACGGGTGTTCCGGGTACGATTGCCTCTATTGAGTACGATCCCAATCGCTCTGCACGCATTGCCCTTGTGCATTACAGCGATGGTGACAAGCGCTACATCCTCGCGCCGGATGGGCTCGCCGCTGGTATGCAGGTGGTATGTGCTGAACGCACAAAGGTGAAAGTCGGCAACTGCATGCAGCTTCAGAACATTCCCATGGGCTACAAGGTACACAATATCGAGACGAAGCCGGGCCGCGGTGGCCAGATTGTCCGCTCCGCTGGAACGGCAGCTACACTCATGGGTCTCGATGGCGACTACGCTCTCCTCCAGCTCCCGAGTACCGAAGTGCGCAAAGTGCGTAAAGAGTGCTTTGCAACAATTGGTACTGTGGGAAATGTCGAACACAACCTTATCTCTATTGGTAAGGCCGGTCGCAGTCGTTGGCTCGGCCGCCGCCCGCAGGTGCTCGGAAAATCCATGAACGCTGTAGACCACCCACATGGAGGAGGAGAAGGCCATTCTCCGATTGGTCTGAGAAGTGGGCCCAAGACGCCGTGGGGCAAGCCTGCCCGTGGAGTGAAGACTCGCAGAAAGAAGAAAGTTACCAGTCAGTGGATTATCCGTCGTCGCATCAGAAAACCGCGTAAGAAATAATCTTTTCCAATCCCTCATTTCCAATCCCTAATCCCTAAAATGTCCCGCTCCCTCCGCAAAGGCCCCTACGTCGACCAGCGTCTCCTCGCAAAGGTGATGAAGATGGTGGGATCTGGCGACAAGAAGATTCTCAAGACATGGTCGCGCGACTGCGACATCCCACCGGAATTCGTCGGGTTCACCTTCGCGGTGCATAACGGCAAAGATTTCACACCGGTGTACGTGACGGAGCAGATGGTGGGGCACAAACTCGGTGAATTTTCCTGGACTACGAAATTCAGAGTGCACGGCGGCAAGATGCAGGAAGCCCAAGCTGCAGCGGCAGCTGCCGGGCCTTCTCCGCTCGCTGCGCCCACCAAACCTGCCGCTTCCAAATAAGCCATGAAAGCCTATCTCCGTTCCGCCCGCATCGCGCCCAAGAAAGCCAACGTCATCGCACAGATGGTCCGCGGATGCACGGTACCCGAGGCTATCGACTCCCTCGAGCACACGAACAAGAAGGCAGCGCGCCTCATCCTCGCACTCCTCAAATCTGCCGTGGCAAATGCCATGCACAACAGCAAGCAGCGTCCGGAGGAGCTCGTTATCCGCTCCATTGTGGTCAACCAGGGCCAAAGCTACCGGCGCGGTGTACCCATGGCACGCGGCCGTATGCGTCCCATTCGCAAATTTCTTAGCCACATCGAGATTGTCCTGGGTGTCGCGAGTGACGGCGACGAGGCGAAGAGTGGGGCAAAAGCTTCACAGAAGGCCAAAAAAACGGTACAAAGAGGTGCTTCAAAGAAGCAGGGGACGAAGAAAGCCTCTTCCCCTTCCTCTTCAACTTCCCCTTCCTCCACGTAAATGGGTCAGAAAGTAAACCCCAACGGCTTTCGGATCGGACTCACGCACTCGTGGCCGAGCAAGTGGTATGCCCGTGGCAAGAAGTTCCGCGAATCGTTTTTGCAGGATGTGCAGATTCGGCGCTCCATTAAAAAGAAAATGAAGGATGCTGGCATTGCGCTGATCGAGATCGATCGTGGCAAGAAAACCTCTGTGGTCATCCACTCGAGCAAGCCCGGCGTGATTATCGGTAAGCAGGGAGCGGCTATTGAAGAACTGCGCAAGCAGCTTGAAAAGGAGTACGGCGGATCTTTCGAGGTGAATATTCAAGAAATTCGCAATCCTGAAGCCAACGCTCATGTTGTTGCCGAGACGATTCAGGGGCAGATCGAACGTCGCATGCCCTATCGTCGCGCCGTGAAGATGGCGATTGAGAAGGCCATGCAGGCGGGTGCTATTGGTATCAAGGTGACGGTTGCCGGACGCCTCAATGGCGCCGAGATTGCCCGCTCAGATCTTTTCAAAGATGGCAACATTCCACTGCAGACACTCCGTGCAAATGTGGAGTTCGCTGCACGACATGCCATAACGACGTACGGCACGATTGGCGTTAAGGTGTGGGTGTATCACGGTCTCGTCTTTAGGAAAGTACAGCAGATTCATTCCGCCACTCTCCATTCTCAATCTTCCTCTCATCCCTAATCTCTGATGCTCGAACCCAAGAAAATCAAACGGCGCAAGCAGCATCGATACCGCGGAGCATTCGGCAGGAAGGCCACGCGTGGTACACAGCTGGCGTTCGGCACGATAGGGCTCAAAGCTCAGGAAGCAGGAGAGCTTACAGCTCGTCAGATCGAGGCGGCGCGACGCGCGCTCACGCATAGTGTGCATCGTGGTGGAAAGATCTGGATTCGCGTCTTCCCGCACATTCCCGTGTCGCGAAAGGCAGCAGAAGTACCCATGGGTTCGGGCAAGGGATCTCTCGACCACTACGCCACCATCCTGCGCGCAGGCACCATCATCTTCGAGATGGGGGGCCTTCCGGAGCAGACGGCACGCACAGCCCTTCAGCTCGCTGCATACAAGCTCCCAGTGCGCACCAAGATTGTAACAACTTCACTTCTCTAATCCATGACCAAGACTTCTGCCATCGGCGAATTCCAAGCGATGCAGATGCTTGATCTCGAACGTGAGATCAAGG